>JAAUTF010000214.1 GCA_012031775.1 Candidatus Altimarinota bacterium
AGCCCGTCGCCCAGCCTGCGGTGGTGGCAAGCGGTCAAGGCGCCATGCTCACTATCCACGACAACCTGAGCATCGATCTAAGCCGCCCGGTGGCCGAGATCATCGGCAACCACGGAGCCGCCGCTGCGCGCCCTGCTGTCCGAGAAGATCGCGCACGACCCGATGCGGCGTATGGCGAGCTTCGGCCAGAACTACTACCCCGAAAATAGCGTTGCCAGCATGGGCAAGAACGACATGCGGCGCATCCGCGACTATATCCTTGAAGTTGGTGAGCCGCTACTGGATACGGCGATCATCGCCGATCTCTACTACCATAACCCGCGCCAGGGCGACTACGAAGGCTTTCGGTTTTCGCTCAACTACCGCTTGAGTCGCGAGAAAGACTTCGAGTTTGTCGGCGTCGAGGGCGCTCGGCTCTGGTCGACAAAGGGCCTTGCCGCGATCGGCACCAAGCGTGTTAAGGCGAGCGACATGGCCCAGATGACGTCGTATCTCGTCGATGAGCTTGAGCGTCAGCGCACCGATGGTACTGCTGAAGGCGGCGCATATCAACACTTGCTGACTTTCTTCGAGTGGGAGTATGGCGTACTGCCGCTCGACGCCAGCCTTGCCGCTTTGCTCCCACGCCCTATGCTGCCCGATCAGCGCAGTGTGGTGCTTCGCTTCGAGTCGCCGCAGCACTATACCAACCATCTCGTTGAAGTGCGCTACCCTACTAACAACCGTGGCGGCTGGCTCCAGGGGCTCGAGGATTTCTTCCACGAACACCTCGTCCCCGGCGCGTTGATGACGATCAGCCGCACCGCCGAGCCGAATGTTTTTGCCATCTCGTATGAGGAAGATGCCGAGCGCACAGAGCGCCTGCTGACGCTTGATGAGAAGAAGAATAAGTTCGCATTCGTCAACGTCACCTTCTACTGCACTGTCAACAGCGACCGGTTGCTGACACAACAGAAATACGGGCGACTGCGCAACCTCAAATCGCTGCCGATGAACGAGCGCCGCAAAGCTGAGAGTGTGCTCGAACACGTCTTCGAGGCGATCGGTGAGCAGCTTGGCACGCGCAGTGAACCGCGTTATATGAGCACGCTCGACGAACTACTGATCGGCTACACCGTGCTACGCCCCGGTTCCCAAACGCTGCTCAGCCAGCTTTTGCGCGACGGCGACGATTATGAGGCCGACGAAGCGACGCCCGGCGTCTACTACTTCACTCCCGAGCCGAAGGCCGATGCCGATAGCGACGACGACGACGAGGGCGAAGACGAAGAGCTTTCAGCCCGCGGGCGCTACAGCCGCTACGAAGACGACGAGTAGAGACGAAGGGAACGCCTGCAGAAGCGGCAGGCGTTCCCTTCTTATGAAACACCTATGAGCCTTGATGAAACGCTACAAGCCCTGAGCGACCCGAGCAAGCCGCTCAGCCGTGCTGCGCTGAAAGAGCTCTCTGGGCTCGAAAAGGCCGACGTGGCCTTGTTCTGGCAGAAGTGGCAGACTTTGTCGCTCGATCGACGCGTAGCTGTAGCACGTACATTCGATGAATTGGCCGAAGATAATGTCGACTTGGACTTTCAGGCGGTACTGCTTGCGCTGCTCGACGATAGTGACCCACATGTGCGGGTACAGGCTATCGATGGGCTGTGGGAAAACGATAGCCTTCAGCTCATGCAACGCCTGATTGCCTTTTTGAACGACGAATCGGGCGAGGTGCGCGCTATTGCTGCGCTCAGCCTGAGCCGCTTTGCTTATCGCGCCGAGGTTGGGGAGTTAACGCCTGCGGAAGCACAAATGCTGTGTCGCGCGCTGCTCGACGCCATTGTCGATGTCGAACAGCCACTTGAAGTGCGGCGACGTGCGATCGAGGCCGTGGGCTATTTTGCGCAATCGAGCGAAGCTCAGACAGAGATCGGGCGTGCTTACGCGCACCCCGAGCAGATGATGCGCGAGAGTGCTGTGGCGGCGATGGGCCGCTCGATGCGGCCAACCTGGTTTCCCTATATTGAGCGCGAACTGCGTAGCATCTCACCGGCGATGCGTTACGAGGCCGCGCGCGCTGTCGGTGAACTTGGCGAAGAGGGCCGCCCCTTGTTGAGCGGGCTGCTGCCGCTCGTCGACGATGAAGATAATGAGATCGCTACCGCGACGATCTGGGCGCTCGGCCAGGTCGGCGGCAGCAGCGCAAAACGCGTGCTGGAACGTGTGGCGCGCAGCAAAGACCCCGACCGACGCCAGGCTGCCGACGAGGCACTTGAAGAGCTTAGCTTGAGCGAACTCTGAGAGATCAGTATGCCACTCCATTTCAGCTCCCTCGACCAGCTTACCACCGCCTACGACCATATCTATCTTTCGCCCCACCTCGACGATGCTGCGCTCTCGTGTGGCGGTGCGATCGCCCGTCATGCAGCGAACCGGCAGCATGTTCTTGTTATCACGATATGCACCGCAGCACCTGATACCAATGTACCGTTCAGCCCCTTTGCCGCCGCGATGCACGCTGATTGGGGCCTTAGCCCCGATCGAGTTGTCGCCCAACGCTTGCAGGAAGATGTTGCTGCGTTAGAATTCTCGGTGCCGATAGCTATCAACTCGCCTTGCTCGACGCTATCTACCGTATGCCGACCTATTACAACAGCAGCGAGGCGCTATTCGGTGCCCCGGCGGTAGATGACACCCTGGTGACAGCGCTTGATACCGCGCTTCTCGCGATTGCTCAGCGCTACCCCGATGCCGTGATATATGCTCCGCTCGCCATTGGTGAGCATGTCGATCATCAGTTGGTCTATGCTGCTGCCGTGCGACTGAGCAAGGCGGGTACACCGGTGGCCTTCTACGAAGACATTCCCTATGTGCTGGCAGCAGGGGCGCTCGAACGGCGTTTTGGCCAAGTTGATGGCAGCATGCTCATGTCAAGCCTTGTGGCGATCGATGGCTACGTTGCTCGTAAACTCAGCGCAATAGAGGCCTACACTAGTCAGATCGGCATGCTCTTCGGTGGCACAACGCAGATGCATCAGCGCATCAAGCGCTACGCCGATACGGTGCGCCCCGAGGGAAGCAGTTTTGGAGAACGCCTGTGGCTTTACCGCTGACGTTCGATACTGCCGCCCAGGCATCCTCCCTGGCTTTGATCGAACCGGATATTCTCAGTTGGGATACGTTCGTTGCTGCCATCCCCACGGCCATCTGTTACAGCGTAGCGCCTGGGGTGCTTTAAAATCCGACTTTGGCTGGCAGATGCGTCGCCTCGCGATTGCCGGAATAGCGCAGGAGGACGCAACTTTACTGCCGCTTCTGGCCGGCGCTCAGTTGCTTATTCGGCGTCGTTATGGCCTGGCGATGATCTATGTGCGCGCGGGCCGCTCTTGAGCGGCAGCCATAGTATCGATAGCTTGTTGCTTCGTGGTATCGCGCGCATCGCGCGGCGCATGCGGGCGATCTTTGTGCGCCTTGAGCCTAACGCACTCGAGAGCGACGCCGACGCCGACGGGCTACATACCTGGCTGATGCTGCAGGGCTTTCAAACTGTCGAGCCGATTCAGCCGCGCAGTACGATTCGTCTGGCGCTCAACACAACGCCCGAGGCCCTATTTGCAAACTTCAGCAAAGGCCATCGCGCCGACATTCGGCGTGCCGAGCGTCAGGGTGTGCGGGTACGCATCGGCGAACAGGTGGATGTTGCAGCGTTCTACGCGGTTATGGAAGCCACAAGTGCGCGCGTAAGCTTCAATATCCACGCGCCCGACTACTATCAGGGGGCGTGGGGCCGCTTTCAGCCCGAGAGCCAGTTGCTGTTGGCCGAGCGCGCTGGCGAAACACTCGCTGCGCATATGATCTTCAACGATGGACGCAACGGCCTCTACTTTTACGGTGGAGCTACCGAAGAAGGCTTAAAAAGTGGCGCGAACCACGCCTTGCAATGGGCGGCGATTCGTTGGGCCCAGGAGCGTGGCTGCCACACCTACGATTTCTGGGGCATTCCCGATGCCTTGGGCCGCGCCGCGAGCGCGCCGAACGAACACGAACGCAGCGCGCTAGAGACGACTGCACAAGATGACCCGCTGATCGGTGTGTATCGTTTCAAGAAGGGCTTCGGCGGCGAGATCGTGCGCTTCCTGCCCGCCTACGATTTCGTCTATTTTAACCCGCTCTATCAATTGGTGCGCCGCCGACTCGGGTGAAGTCGTCGAGCGCCCTTGTGCATGCCGCCTATGCTTCTTTCAAGGTTGCTCACCGAGCTTGGCAGCTATGAGCTGCAGGGCGAGCCGCAGACTGCGATCTCGCATCTTGCCTACGACTCGCGCCAGGTGCAACCCGGTAGCCTTTTCGTGGCTATCAAAGGGTATCACGTCGACGGCCACGCCTACATTCCACATGCGGTCGCGGGCGGAGCGGCAGCGGTTGTTGTCGACGCTGGCTCCATTAGCGACGTCTGGCCACACGCAATTCCATTGGTGCGGGTGCCTAACTCGCGTACGGCGCTCGCTCCGCTTGCCGCTGCTTTCTACGATCATCCTGGTCGTAAACTGCGCACCATCGGTATTACCGGCACTAAAGGCAAAAGCACCACAACCGACCTCGTCAACCAAGTGCTCGCGGGCAGCGGTGCTGTCACCGGCATGATCAGTACGGTGGATTTTCAAGTTGCTGCGCGACGCTGGGCCAACGATACACGCCAAAGCACACCCGAGGCGTTAGACGTTCAAGCCCTGCTGCACGCAATGGTCGAGGCGCGCTGTAGTCACGCTATCATCGAGGCGACTTCGCATGCGCTTTCGCCGCGCTGGAATCGGCTTGGCGGCTGCGCCTTCGCCAGCGCGGTGTTTCTTAATGTGACGCACGAGCACCTCGATTATCACGGCAGCTTCGAGCACTATCGCGACGATAAAGCACAGCTCTTTCGTATGCTCGCCGTAGGTAGCAGCTCCACACCCTGGGCTATCGCCAACGCCGACGACCCAAGCTGCACCTATTTCCTTGATGCTGCACCACACGCGGCGCAACGGCTGACCTTTGGCCTCCAAGAGGCCGCTGATGTGCGCGCTAGTGCGGTGCGTTCTGGGCCGAGCGGTTCGTTGCTGCACGTCTGTACACCCTGGGGCGATGCGGAACTGGCCCTACGCCTGCCAGGAACCTTTAACATCATGAATGCGCTTGCCGCCCTCAGTGTCGCCTTGACCGAAGGTGTCGAGCTGAATACAGCGATCGAAGCCCTGAGCCGAGTGCGCGGAGTACGCGGGCGGATGCAGCCGATTGTCTGTGGCCAACCCTTCACGGTGATCGTCGACTACGCCCACAATCCCGATTCCTTTGAGCAGGTGCTTGCAATGCTGCGCCCGCTTACAACAGGCCGCGTTATCGCTGTCTTTGGCAGCGCCGGCGAGCGCGACCGCGCTAAACGCCCGCTCCAGGGGGCGATAGCGGCGCGTTACTGCGACTTGCTTGTGCTCACCGATGAAGACCCGCGGGGCGAAGATCGCGCGACCATTATCGCCGAGATAGCCGCCGGAGCTGAGCAGGAAGGCAAGCAAAATGGCAGCGGCTATCTTTGTATTCCAGATCGTGCTGCCGCTATTGGCACCGCGCTAGCGTATGCCCAAGCCGACGATCTAGTACTATTGCTCGGCAAAGGCCACGAGTCTTGTATTCTTTACGCCGACCACAAACTACCCTGGGACGAAGCTGCTGAGGCAGAGGCAGCGCTGCGCGCAATGGGCTATGTATGATCGATCTAGCACCAAACAATCCTTATGGACTTGCGTTGCAAACGCCATTGCTAGCAGCCGCTGGATGCCTCGGTTACGGTGTGGAGTATGCACGCGTGCTCGGATTGGCGACCGGCGATCAACACGGCCTGGGCGCGATCGTGACACGCACAACCACGCTGCGGCCTCGTCGGGCGCGGCCCGGCCCGGCGCTGATCGAGACGCTGCGGGGCTGTTGTACTGCGGTGGGATGCAGAATCCTGGCTTGCGTAATGTCGTCGAGCGCTTCGCACCAAGCTGGGAGCATTGGCAGGTACAAGTCATTGTCAGCATCGCCGGCGAGAGCGTGCAGGAATATAGGGAGATCGCGGAACACCTAGAAGGGCTATCAGGTGTCGCCGCAATCGAAATTCCACTGTACGGATATAGCGTCGTGCCGGTAGACGAAGCCGGGCGTGTCATCGATGCAGTACGGCGTGCCTGCCAATTGCCGATCATCGCCAAAATAGGGCTCAGCGGCATCGAGCTAGCATCACTGGTCGCCACAATCAACTCGGCCGGGGCCGATGCTCTAAGCATCAGTGCAGGAGTTGTAGGTATGGCGAGCGATCCAGCGGATGGCGTGCTGCGCGAAGGGCAGCTCTGCGGGCCGGCGCTGCGGCCATTGGCGCTAACTGCGGCAGTACAGGCCTGCGCCGCAAGCCAGTTACCAGTGATCGCTGGTGGTGGTATCAGCGGTGCGGAAGATGCCGAAGCCTTTTTGCACCTCGGCGCAAGCGCCATCAGCATCGGCAGCGCCCTCGTCCGTGACCCACGCACAGCAGCGACTATTCACCATAAACTCGTCGGCTAATATACGACGAGCCAGTTAGCCTCAGCTTTGTGTTCTGATACTTGACACAAGCTTGGCAGCTAACGCAGTCGAACACAGGTAGTTCTCGACTCGGCACGCTGTCATTCCCCTATGGCAGGGTTTCAAACACAACAAACTCGCGCCCAGCACAGAGTGAACCTTCCACAATACGCTCGCGCCCCTGCGGGAAGCTTGCCTTAAGTGTCTCGTGCATAGCCACATCGTTGATATTCATCACAAACAGCCCTGGCTGCCCGCGTAGGTCGATCAGATGTAGGCTCTCAGCACCCATCATTGTGTTCGGAAAATTGATATCACCGAGCCATACCCCGACTGCGCGTGTGTCGACCCAATGCGGGAACCCGACAATCCAGGCGTTACGCATATCGTTGCCCTTAGCGGCCCAGGCCTGCATCTCGTCTGCGATATCGCTGGCATTCTGAGCCCTTGGGCAATATTGCGCTGGATAATCAACAAACACGCGCTGCCAATTGAACCCAACAATCAACAAACAGAGGCCAAGAACGGCGACCGAACCCAGGACAGCGACGATGGAGCGAAATCTGCGCTGTACCATATCGAGTATACTCCCCGGCACGAGCGCACAGACAATCATCAGCAATGGGAGCGCGCAACCAGTACGCACTACGCTGGGGTTTTCTGCTGGAAAAGCCAGACTTAGCGCCGACGGTAGCAAAAAGAGCAGGCCACAGCATAAAACAAAGAATGGCCAGGGGTTACGTGTTCGCAGACTTATAGCGACCGCCGCTGCCGCGCCGACAACCAGCAGCGCGCCAAGTGCTAGATCCATTGCCGGGCGGTCTGGCAGATTTGCCACCCAAACTTCATCTGTCGTCACATTAAACATCAGCAAGACACGGCGCACATTATCGACAAAAACGAGCAGCGGTTCACCCTCAATGGGGCGTTCGGCCTCGGCGAGACGAGTGGCCGCGCGATAAAAAAGTTGGTCGGGCTGTTCAACCCCATAACGAAGGAGCGGCACCAACACCAACAATGTTAGCACGGCGGCAAGCGCCGCATTGCACCATGTACGACGGACAAGGAGACCCTGGCGCTGCACAACAAGATACACCAACCAACTGGCGACAAGCAGCGGCCCGACGACAAGCATAAAGCGGTAGGCTGTGTAGCCTTGAAGCCCGATACCAGCCCAGAGACCGGCCAGCAAAAATGCATTGCGCGATCCACGGCGTAGGCCACGGATGAGAAAAAAGAGCGTCCAGGCCGTGGCGCACGGGGCCAGAGGATAGCGGAGACCGAAGCGGGCCGTGATTACCCCCCAGCTAGCGACAGCGGCGAAGAGAGTTGCGAGTAGCGCAACGCGCCAATCGAACAGCTCGCGTGCCAGCAGAAAAACAGCTGGCAGCATCAGCCAGCCGATCAGCGCGGTACCGAGCTTAAGCGCCATAAAATCCGGCGCGAGATCGAAGGCTTGTATAAGCGCAACCGTCCAGTAGAACTGCCATGGCTCGCGCCCGGTATTGCGCTCAAAGAAAATGTAGGCAGTACCATTAAGAACATCGATCACATCGAGCAGCTTTTCCGCCTGGTCGCTATTCATATCGCGCGGGTTATCGTAGAGCGCGACAAAACGAAACACTGCACCAAGAGCCAATATCGCGAGCAATAGAGTGATCTCAACACGCCGCTGCCAGAGCACGTGTGGTAGTAATTGCCACCGGCGAGACGATAAAAGAGACCCATCGAGCGTTGCTGCAAGCCAGCAGACAACGCTGATTACCCACGGCAGCACATTGTTCAGTTGATAGCGATTACCTGTGCTAAAAAAGAAGGCGACAGCGGCGGACAGCAAAGCCACCGCTCCAAGCCCCAAACGCCAGCGTTGCAATGGCACCTCTGGCAGAATATGTATGTGGAGCGCCGGTTGCGGTCGATAGCGTACAAAAAGAGCGGTAGTGGAAGCAGCAATAACCAGCAGTGCTGCACCGATCAACAGCTGCCCACGCTGCAGCAAGATCTGCCCAAGCAGCGCAAGAACAACGGCACCAAAAACTGCAACAAGCGAACCATGGTCAGCGCCCAGCCCGTCTGCGAGTGTAGGGGGGCGCAACTGATCACGCGATGTTTGCATAGATCACAAAGGGGTAAACGCCACAAAACAGCGACAGTATACTCCGCAAGATGAGAGCCGTCAACCGCATTCTAGCGCGCAATAAGCGAGCTTACGCACGCATTTGACAGGTGAGGGGGGCTTTGGTATACTCTCCGGGTTGTTGGTGCCGGGCTGCCTTTGCCCCCGTGCCCGTGGACTTTACCAGATCGCGCGGTTGACGCTTGCGGCGT
>JAAUTF010000215.1 GCA_012031775.1 Candidatus Altimarinota bacterium
CCCACACGGTGCCGAACAACCCAATGAATGGCCCCAACGCGGACGCCGTCGCCAAATTGACGAGACGATTCTCCAGCTTGCGCATCTCGGCGGCGATCGTGCGTTCCAACGCGCTTTCGACGCTTGTCTTGCTCAACGCAACACGCTGTTCCAACGGCAGGTCGGCCGTGGAATCCTCGCGGATTTCCTGCTCGTATTCCACATACGCCTCGCGCAACAGCGCCGCCAACGGCGACGCGGGGTATTCGTGGGCGGCGCGATAAATCTCGGGCAGCGTCTTGTGCCCCTCCAGGCATTCGGCGATGTCGACTTGCTCGCCCAGGCGGTGCCAGAGGATGAGGCCTTCTTCGAGCAGGCCGTTGGCTTCGTTTACTTCGCCCAGTTCGAGCAACAGCAAACCCAGGTTGACTTGAGCGAGCGCCACGCCGTTCGTGTCGTCAATAGCGCGAAACTCATTTAGACTCGCGGCATGCAATTCGCGTGCATGGGCGAGATTGCCCTGCTGGCGATTGACCTCGCCCAGATTGGTCAGCGTCGCGGCAACACCCCAGCTGTCGCCGAGCGCACGTCGCAGCGCCAGACTCTCCGCGTGCAGCGCCGCTGACCGCTCGAACGCGCCCTGGTCGTAGGCGACAACACCAGCTGCGCCGAGCGCACTGGCAAGGCCGTGCTGATCGCCTAACTCACTATACAGCACCCGCGCCGCCTCAAGTTGCTGCTCCGACTGTTGGAGATCGCCCTGCTGACGCGCAAGCCGACCGGCCACAAAGAGCATGTTGGCGCGTAAAGACGGGCTGAGCAACTGTGGATCTACTGCCAATGCCAATGCCAGCCAGCGCCGACCCTCGGCCAGTTGGCCGCGCACCGACCAGTAGTGGCGTAAGCCGCTCGCGATACGCCCGGCACTTTCCGCGTCGCCGTCCTCAAGCGCGTTGCTTAAAGCAGCGCGAATATTATCGCGCTCGGCGTCGAGCCGCATCAGCCACAGCCCCTGGTTCGCCGCCGTCAACTCCGGCTCAGCCAAGGTCACGAGCTGCACGACATAGGCGACATGGCGCTGGCGGATAATGGCTAGCTCATTGGCCTCGCGCAGCTTCTCTAGCGCGTACTCACGCACCGTCTCCAGCATCAGGTAGCGCTGATCGCCCTGCAATGAGCTACTCTGCAACAGGCTATTATCCGTCAGCACCATGAGGAGATCGATGATCGTGCCCGAGTCAAACTCCTGGCCCACCACCGCCTCGACCGCCTCGACCGTGCCTCCGCCCATAAAGACGGCCAGCTGGCGAAAGAGCAACTGCGCGGGCACGGCGAGCAAACTGTAGCTCCAATCTAGCGTTTCGCGCAGCGTGCGATGGCGTTGGAGCAGATTGTAGCTACCCCAGCTCAGCAGGCTCAGGCGATTATTGAGCCGTGCGAGCAGGCCGCGTGGCGTGAGCAACTTAACACGCGCGGCAGCCAGTTCGATCGAGAGCGGCAAACCTTCGAGGCGTTCACAGATCGTGGCGATCGTTCGCGCGTTGCCGCTATCTAGGCTAAACGACGCGTCGACCAAGCGCGCGCGTTGCACAAAAAGATCGACGGCCGGATTCGCAGCCAGCTGCGCCGGCGCTAGATCAGGGTCGGGCATTGGTAGCGCCGGCACCTCGAACACATGCTCGCCATATAGATTGAGCACACTGCGGCTCGTCACCAGAATGGTGAGCTGCGCGGCCTCGGATAACAGCGTCGCGAGCGCTGGTGTGGCATCGCGTACATGCTCAAAATTGTCGAGTACAAGCAGCACCTCGCGCGTGCGCAGCGCCGCGACCACACTTGTTAAGGCCAATTCACCAGGGCGCGGCGTTGCGTTCAACGCTTCGAGAATGCTTGGCACCACCAGATCGGCGTGCTTCAGCGATGCCAGCGCCACAAAATAAATGCCATCGCTGTAGTGGCCTTGCAGATCGAATGCCACCTGCAGCGCCAGACGTGTCTTGCCGCTGCCGCCGATACCAGTCAGCGTCACGAGGCGCACCTCCGAACGCAGCAATAGCGCACGCAGGCGGGCCAAATCGTCGCTACGGCCCACCAGCGCCGTCGGCGGAGTCGGCAGTTGTGGTAGCAAAAGGCGTCGCGGCGGCTCCGTCGTAGTGACCCAGGGGCGCAGCAGAGCGCTCGCGCCGTCTCGATTGCGCAGCTCGGCGACCGTCACATGGCCCGCTGCGGCAAGCAGCATATTCGTCGTGGCCTCGTCGAGACGCAGCGCATCGGCGACCCGCAGTAGATCCTCCCAGCGCCGTGGGCGCGCCACCCGGCCTTCAAGCCAGTTGACGATCGTCGACTTCGGCACGCCAGAGAGCTTGCTCAGCAGGCCCGGGGTAAGCGGATAGCCAGCGCGCTGCATCTGCTCACGCAGCACATCCGCCAGACTGAGCACCGACTGCATAGTGTTTCTTCCTGCGCAAACTGTGCAAAGGCCAACGTTATCGTCGGGCGATCGCGCCACTCTACTCAGCAGCAAGCGCTCTTTGATATGCAATTGTACCAATCAGTAGTACGAAATCTACGCTGAAGCCTACGTTCACCTCCGGCGAACGCCTGACTGTGGCGGGCTAAAGCCCACGTAAAACCCGAAATACATGTTCGACGGGCTATACTAGTTTGATGTCGGCTGGCGATAGTGTTCATTATACTCGCGAAAGTGTGCCGCAAGCAAATTGGAGAAGGAGGCCGTCGTGCATAATGCGTTAACGCAGCGACAAGACGACCTCGAACGTACTGGGTTTGCTCCCTGCTCTCTGCTCTTTAGTTCTTTGGTTCTTTGGTTCTGCGCTCTCCCGAATCCTGCATGCTCCTCACCGCCACACCACCAGATACGCGTCTTTGTCGCCGCCGGGCAGGGGCTGGATGGCGTTGTGGGTGATAAACGCGCCACTATTGAGGGTCGCGGCCAGCGCGGCGCGCCCATTGCGCACAGCGACAGCGTTCGCTCCGCCATTACCGCTAGCGCCGGTGAAGGTGACCCAGCTGTAGCGTTGCGTGAAATCCGGCGAAACGACGAGCACATACGCGTCGCTGCCGCTGTAAACGCCCGGCGCGATGCCCGCCACGCTGGTCTGGTCGCGGTTGGCGATAAAGGCCGCCGCGCTACCCGCGATATATACCGTGCCGTCGCTATCGGCGGTGATCGCGGCGGCAGCGATCGAGTTGCCCCGATCACCGCTGCGCCGTGTGAGCAGCGACTGCGCCAATTCTAGCTCACCGTTTTCCGAGTTGAAGCGCGCGTACCATAGCATCTTCACCGAACCAACATTAAAGGCGTCGGTGTATTTATCTGTGACGACGGTGCGATCGCTTGCACTTTTGCTGGTGTCTTTCGGGTCGCGGGTAAAAATCGATACGCCAGTGCCGCCGTTGATCGAGCCGGCAAAATAGAGCTTACCGTCGCGCCCGATCGCGATGCGCTCGCCGCGAGTGTCGGCGCTACCCAAGTTCGGCGTGCCCGCCGCGAAATCGTAGCTCTTCCAGCGCAGTGTGCCATCGTAACTAAAGGCACGGATAAAGGGGATCTGTAGATTGCCGCTCACCTGCACAAAACCGGTGACGATCACCTGCTGCTTGGTAGCGTCGACCGCGATATCGTTCGCGGTGCCGCCGCCCACCGACCAACGCCCGAGCGTGGTGCCCGCGCGATTGTAGACAAAGGTTTCGCCGCCAACGAGCACAGCTACCGTGCCGCCGCTGCCGATCGCGCAGCGCTGCCCTTCACCATCATCCCCCTGCCAGCGTCTAGCAAAGAAGCGATCGAGCGCGAGCACGCCGAAATGCCCGCAGATAACTGTTTCATCTTCTGCGCTGGTCTCCATGTCGTTGATGCTGTCGCCAACGCGGAACGACGCTCGCACCTCGCGCCCGCTACTATCGAAGACCAGCAAAGTACCGCCTGTCCCAGCGATCAGCACCTGCCGCGTCTCGTAGCCCGGCAGCGTGCCGCCAAAAACGATCGAGCCGTCCGAGGTCACGCCAACGCCACCACCGCTATCAGCCTGCGCGCCGCCCAGGTGCGTCGCCGCGTCGGCCTCAAGGTTGGTGCTAACGCCGCGTTGGCGTTCCTGCACTATCAGCGGCAGATAGATCCTTGTTCCATCCGACTGCGCCGCAGCGCCACCAAGCCAAAGCGTGAGCACGAGCAAGCCGGCCAGTAAGGCTGCGTTGGAGTGTCGCATTGTTCCCTCTTATTGCCACGAGTTATGTGGTTGCGCTAGATGCAGCAAGCTACAGGTCGCTGCAAGGTCAAGATCTTGCCGAACGTGTGTAATACCTTTGCAGAGCACAGAGCGTAACAACAGAGCCGTTATAGCTCAGTGGAACGTCTGAGTCCTAAAACCCCACTGTAGGCACGCGTCTAGCGCAGGGCATCGAAATCGATTTCCCGCCGGTAGAACTTGATGCAGAACAATTTCCGGGTTATTGAAACGCGCTTAGTGGGAGCATTATTACGTACAGTTTGTTCGTGCTTGCCGCACTGTACCCTGTAACCTCTCACATGGACTCTTGCATTAACCCAGCCGCTGTTTCTCGCCACGCAGACGTGCCTTGACCGCCAGTTTTTTCGCCCGATCGTCACCGTATTTAACGATCGCAAAGCTGCGTGTACGCCGCTTGCCTTTGGCATCGACCCACTGTGCTACCCAGCGCGCGTAGCCATCGGTGGTTACCCGTCGCACCCCCACAGGCAGCGCGCTACCAGGAGGAGCCTTCCGCAAACCCTGGCGACCGAGCTCAAGGTATTGCTCATCGCGCCACTCGATCGCCGCCGCCAAGGAGCCAAGCCGGTCGCCGTGTTTGTTATCGCTGAAGAACTTTGTCCGACCATCGCCGTTGCGGCGCACACGCACGAAATAGCCAAATGTTCGCTTTGCCGGATGATCGATGCGTGTAATGTTCTTGTACTTGTTCGAGCCCCAGGGCGCACGTTGGCGTGTAGGTGCAAGCGGCGGTGATGCCGGTGGTGACGGCAGCATCTCAAGGCCTTCTTCCTGCTGCTCGTCCTCAGCCAGGATTGGATCCATCGGTGCTGGCGGCGGTGGCGGTGGGTCAGGGTAAACTTGCGGGGGCTCGTAGACCCAGAGCGCATACGTCGCCCCTGTGCGACGGCGGTGACCGCTGTCTGAAACAATCGTCACACCGGCCGGCTCCCAGGTGATAAAGGCATCGTTGTGCTCAAGGCGCTTGTCGTTCAAAGGCCGGTCGTCGGTACCAGCCCCCTGAAGCCGGTACACTTTCGTACCTCGCTGCCGAAATTCAGCTTCGTCTTCTTCTGTCCACATGATGTGCTCCATCCTTACGAATGCTCTTCATTGTACTGCGAAACGCCGCCACTGTCACCGCGAGGGGACTACTATTGTATACCAAATTGCCCAAAATGTTTAGCCGACCTTCAGCACTTCTTTTGTAGTTCAACGGAGTGCATTTCTGGAAAGAAAGCGGCGTGCTGTTTTCCTGATGTAGCTGCCAATCGTAAGGTGGTACACAGCTTTTCTTAGGCCTATCTTAAGGGTTGTCAGGCCATTGCGACGCCGTCATCAGCCAAAGATGCAGTGGCCCGTTGGGAAGAGCGCCCTCGTCCTACAGTGCGATCTTAACCCGATCTGGATTCATTTCTGAACCGAGCCTGAACTCCAGCGCAGCGATTTCGAGCACTGCCCGTAAGACTTTCGTAAGATCGCGGTAAGCCCCGAGTTAGACGCCGCTGGTTCAATGACAGATATCGGATCTGTGAAGAAGTTAGATACCTTGTAGACGGTCGTTTAGAGAGCTGCTACAATAATGCTATCACCAGGAAAGCTTGATACCGCCAAATTGTGCATTGGAGAAACGATCGCCAGTGGTTGCTGATGCTGTGCTCGATGCCGGCGAGTCCGGCTGTGGCGAACTGACTATGCTGATCTTTCAGGCAGTCCGACGGCTCGCGCCCGGCCAGACGCTGGAAGTGTATGCATACGATCTGGCCGCCGCACTGGATATTCCGGCGTGGTGTCGTTCAACCGGGAACACGCTCGAAGCTTTGGATACGCGCGTTACACCCCAACGTTTTCTCATCCGCAAACGCCGTGCGACAGGAGAATAATGCTATGTCGAAATTGCTGATCAACCTCACCACTGCCCAGGATAACGCGGATAAGACCACCGTCGCCTTTGTTGTCGCCAATGCTGGTATCGCCGCCGGGCAAGAGGTCGTGATCTTCCTCAATGTCGAGGCGGTGCGACTTGCCACACCCGGCTACGCCGATGCGATCACGTCTGATGGGTTCAAACCTCTGGTCGAATTGATGGCGACCTTTGCCGAAAACGGCGGCACACTCTGGGTCTGCCCGCCCTGCTTTAACACGCGCGGCCTCGACAAAGACAATCTTGTCGCCGGGGCCAGTTTTGCCGGCGGTGCCGCCGTGGTCGAATTTCTCGGCCAGGGTGCGGCGAGCCTGAGTTACTGATTATACCAATGATCGAAGAAACAACAGCGCCCGAGCTTCAGTGGAAGCTGTGGATTTATACCAACTACGATTGCAATCTGCGCTGCTCGTACTGCGTTGCCAAGTCGAGCCCGAACGCGGCACGGCGCGCGATCGGGCAGGCCAATGCGCGCCAGCTTGTCGATGAGGCGGTAGCCCTCGGCTTTACCGAAGTCTTCTTTACCGGCGGCGAGCCCTTCATTCTCAACGACATCTACGATATGCTCGCCTACGCCTCGGCGCGGGTGCGGACGACGGTGCTCACCAATGCGATGATTCTGCGCGGCCCACGCCTGGAGAAACTTGTCGCGATCGCCAACGACAACCTGATTATCCAGGTCAGCCTCGACGGTGGCGAGGCCGCGCATCACGACGCGTACCGCGGCGCTGGTAGCTGGGCCAAGACGGTGGAAGGCATTCGGCTGTTGCAAGAGCGCGGCTTTCGCGTACGGCTCTCGACCACCGAGACGCCAGCCAATACGGCGCATCTGGCGACGATGCACGCATTCCGGCGCTCGCTCGGCATCCCCGACGAAGACCATTTTGTACGACCGCTGGCCAAACGCGGTTACGCCAAAGAAGGCCTCGAACTGGGCATGGGCAATCTGGTGCCCGAGTTGACGGTCAACCTCGACGGCGTGTTCTGGCACCCGCTCTCCACCGACGCCGATATGCAGGTGAGCAAGAAGATCTTTCCGCTCGCTACAGCCTACGAGCGCGTTAAAGAGCAGCTCGATATGATGGCGCGCACCGGCAGTGTGCCGCTGATGACCTTTACCTGAGGATAGTCGCGTAGCTCCCGGTGGGAGCTGTAGCAGGAGCATACCACGTGATTCACGCCTACGTCCTTATCGAAGCCGAACCAACCCGCGTTCAGGAGCTTGTCCAGGAGCTGGCCGATATGCAGCTCGACGGCTCGGTGATCAAGGAAGTTCACGCGGTTGTCGGGCGTTTCGACCTCGTCGCCTTTGTCGAGAGCCCCGATCTGCAATCGCTCGGCAACTGAGTGACTAACGGCATTGCGGGCGCCGTGGGCGTCCGACGCACCGAGACTCTGCTCGTTGTTTGGTGAGGTTACAGGTGTAGCGACAGTGCGCCTTCATTAACCTTAGGTTGTTGCGCTGTCTGCTACTTGTCACTTTATCGAGGAAAGAGGCGATGGCACCGACACCGTGGAAGACGCGTTCGAGCCGGGCGATTTATGCGAATAAGTGGCTGCGGCTGCGCGAAGATATCGCCGAGTTGCCGGATGGGCGCACGACGATCTACGGCGTGGTGAGCACCGGCAGCTGTGTCGGCGTGCTGCCCTTCGTCGACGACGACCATGTGCTGATGATCCGTCAGTATCGCTACGTCTTCGGCGAAAATCAGCGCTGGGAGATGCCGACCGGCGGTGTGCATACCGATGAAACGCCGGAGCAAGCGGCGCAGCGCGAGCTGGGCGAAGAGATCGGCTATCGGGCTGCGCGGCTGGAGCACGTGAGCACTTTCTACACCTCGAAAAGTGTGGTCGAGGAAGTGGCGCATATCTATCTCGGCTACGGCCTTAGCCCGGCAACGCTGCCGCCGGACGAAACCGAGTTTTTTGAACAGGCGGTGCTGCCCTTCGCTAATGTGCTCGCTATGGTAGTGCGTAGCGAGATCCGCGACGCGATGACCGTGATCGCGGTGCTGCACGCAGCGCGAATAAAACAACAAGGAACTTTTTATGGCCACTTCTAGTACCAATGTGAGCGGCGTTGGACGCGCCAATAGGGCAAGCCGCGATCTGGTCGTAGCCGTACCAACCTGGGAGCGACGCCTGCAACAGGCAGCGCTCATCTTGCTGCGGCTTGGCCTGGCCTACCTGTTCTTTACGCAGCTCTGGTGGAAAGCGCCGCCGACCTTCGGCTGCACCGCCGATTTCGCCTTCACCACCGGCACCCCGCAGCAGCTGCAGCGCACCAGCGGCCTGTGCGACTGGATCGGCATCGAGGCGGTGTACGCGACCCAGCCGCGGCCCTTTTTGTGGCGAATATCGATAATCGCGGCGGGCCTGAGATCGCAATCGATCTAGCGCCGCTCGCCCAGCTCAATGGTGCGTTCATCGAGAACGTGGTGAAGCCGAACATCAGCTGGTTCGGCTATGTGATCTGGTTCTCGGAGTTCTTTATCTTCGCCAGCCTGTTGGTGGGGCTGTTTAGCCGCCTGGGCGGCCTCGTAGCGCTAGGCATCGGCGCGCAACTGATGATCGGCCTCGGTGGCATCGGCAACCCCTACGAGTGGGAGTGGGCTTACAACAATATTGTGCTGCTGGCCTTCATCGCTTTTGCCTTTGCGCCGGCGGTGTGCTCGGCATCGATACGCTACT
>JAAUTF010000216.1 GCA_012031775.1 Candidatus Altimarinota bacterium
GCGCGCGTTTGTAGGCCGGGCGATAGGGGCCAACCCAGCGTACCGCCGGCAGCGATCGCACGCGCGGCAGCGCGCTGTCGCCGATCCGTGCGATATAGGCGTTATCCGGCAGATAGCCGAGCAACGTGGCACCAAGCTGTTCAAGCTGGGCGACTGCCGCCTGCGACGAGGGACTGCTGAGCTGAACGATGTGATACGGATTAACGACGCCAGCCAACTCCGGCTCGCGCACGGCAGCAGGCTCACCGCTGGCAATTGGATCAAACGTGGCGGCATGAAGACGAATAAACTGTCCGTCGGCAGTATTGAAGCTGAAAGCAGACACGCTCAGTGGCAGGAAGAGCAGTAGAACAACGAGCAAGGCCTTTTTCATCAACCCCCCCCTTGATGATACGGTTCGCTACGCACACGCATTGTACGTCAGGATTCGGGATTCAGGATTCAGGATTTAGAAGAATCGCCGCATTGACACATTAAACCAGGTCTTGCATTCGCACAAATATTCTGCTAGTATAGCCGGTAAAGGATTTCGATAGCGGGTTGGCATCGTAGAGGGATAACGTATAATAGTAAGGTAAAGCACGTGGCAACACCCGCCGCCGACTACGACGGAGCCTGGAAATATGTGCTAGAGCAGTTCTTTCCGGCCTTTCTAATGCTCTTTTGGTGAAATTGCGAACGCTCGATAAGGCAGCGCTCGAAGCGGTCGCGAACCCGATTGCAACGCTCGTGCTACTGCACCGTGACGCCCAGGAGACGCGCGGTAAACAGCAAAGCCGTCTGCGGCGCAAACTTAGCGGACGATCTCGATACATGGCTTGAGGCGCACCAAACACAGGGTGATTAAGAAACACAAACCTTACAGTTCGATCTTCATACCCTCGTGAGAGGCCACAAAACCAAGACGCTGGTAGAAACGGTGAGCGTCACTGCGAACTTTATTTGTCATCAGCTGCAAGACACGGCAGCCACGCACGCGGGCGCGGGCGCTAACCCAAGCGAACAGCTGCTCGCCCAGACCCTCGCCGCGTTGCGCGCTAGCGACGCGCACGCCCTCGATCTGCGCGCGTGTACTGCCCTGCATCGTCAGCGATGGGATAACAGTCAGTTGGAGCGTAGCGAGACCACGTTGGCGCGCTCGACAACGATCAGTTCGTTATTCGGATCGTCGACAATAGCGGCAAAAGCCCGTCGATAGCTCTCGGGCAGCGGCTCAGCAAGGCACTCACGCTGGCTACCAAGTACGTCGTCGGCGAGCAGGCGCACGATAGCGGGCAGATCGGCCTCGATGGCCGCGCGAATGTGCAGATCGTCGATTGTTTCGGGAAGTGTTCCATGCATAGGTATAGAGTGGATGAGTACGCGGCTCGGGCCTTAGCATGCTGCGCCCTTGCATCTGCGTCGTCTGCTATGCCTTCAGCGTCGCCTACGCGAGACGAGCTTTTCGATCTCGATGACAAAGAAGACGATGACGCCTAGCCCAGCGCAGATCGCCAACTGCTGAACGCTTAGCGCTTCAGTTTGAAAAAGACCTTGCAAGAAAGGCAGGTAGATGACGGCCAGCTGCAGAAGCAAGGTAAGCAGCACCGCACCGATCAGCACCGGGTTAGAGAAGAAGCCAATGCGAAAGATAGATGCGCGCTCGGAGCGCAGCGCCAGCACACCGGCCATTTGGGCAAAAGTTAATGTGGTAAAAATCATTGTCTGCCAGGGCAGCTCGGGGCTCTGACGCCAGAACCAGTAGCCGACGGCCAGCGAAAGCCCGCCCACCACAGCGCCGCCATAGCCGATGCGCCAGCCCAGGCCCTGGCCAAGGATGCTCTCGGCGGGCGAGCGCGGCGGATGTTTCATGGTGTCGAGCTCGGCGGGCTCCACGCCGAGCGCCAGCGCAGGCAGGCCATCCGTCACCAGATTGATCCACAGGATCTGCAATGGTAGCAGCGGCAGCGGCATCCCTAGAAAGGGTGCTACCAGCATCACAAAGATTTCGCCAACGTTGCCGGTGAGGATGTAGCGAATGAACTTACGGATGTTGTCGTAGATGACACGGCCTCGGTGACCGCAGCGACAATGGTTGAGAAGTTGTCGTCGAGCAGCACCATATCCGAAGCCTCTTTCGAGACATCGGTGCCGGTAATGCCCATGGCCACGCCGATGTTGGCCTGGCGCAGCGCGGGTGCATCGTTTACGCCGTCGCCAGTCATCGAGACAATATTATCCTGGCTCTGAAGGGCGCGCACCAGCTGTAATTTATTCTCGGGCGAGACACGCGCAAAAATCGAGGTCTCGCCGACGGTACGCGCCAGCTGTGCCTCATCGAGCTTGTTGAGATCCTGGCCGCTAAGCACGTTGCCGTCGCCGATGCCGAGTTCGCGCGCGATCGCCGCCGCAGTCACCGGATGATCGCCGGTGATCATAACCACACGAATACCGGCCTGCTGACACGTCTCTACAGCGTCGCGCACTTCGGGCCGCGCCGGGTCGATCATCCCAACCATGCCAACGAAAGTCAGCTGATCTTCCAGGCTATGATCGGCACGTGGTTTGCCGTCGAGGGGGCGAAAAGCCACGCCGAGCACGCGCAGGCCTTCCTTCGCTAACTCAGTGTTGGCCTCGCCGATACGGCTGCGCCAGTCATCGTTGATTGCAACGGTTCGGTCGCCAACCCAGACTGAGTCGGTTACTTCGAGCATACTATCGACCGCGCCTTTGGTGAACGCGACAAAGCCTTCCCCGTTGCGGTGCGGACGAAAGGCGTGCTCCAATGTCACAAAGGTCTCGTCGAGCTGTGGCAGCGCGTGCTCGGCATCAAGCGGCTGGCGCAGCTGATGCACCGTTGTCATACGCTTGCGATCAGAATCGAAGGGTAGCTCATCGATCCGCGGCATACGCGTTTCGAGCGCCGTTTTGGGCAGGCCCTGGCGGGCACTGGCAATCACTAAGGCACCCTCGGTCGGGTCGCCAATAGCACGCAACGCAGTCGCACCGTCGATCTGGCCAATTTCGGGCGCGTCTTCAAGTGTGGCATCGTTACAAAGCGCACCGCCTACCATCATCAAAAGCAGCGCCGACGACTCAGGCTTTTCGTCGCTGAGAGCGATCGCGCGTGTGCCCGCAATGTCCTCGCGCTCACCGGCGACATCCATCACCGTCACGGTCATACGGTTCTCGGTGAGTGTACCGGTTTTATCTGAGCAGATCACCGTGACCGAGCCAAGCGTCTCGACGGCGGGCAGCTTACGAATAAGCGCCCGGCGCTTCAACATACGCTGCGCACCAAGCGCCAGGCAGATCGTCACTACAGCAGGCAGGCCTTCGGGAACGGCAGCGACGGCCAAACTCACAGCGGTGAGCAGCAGCGTCTGCCAGTTCTCGCCGCGAAAGAAGCCAAGTGCAAAGACGATGGCGACGATCGCAAGCGCGAGCAGTGCAAGTTGTTTACCGAGGTCGTCGAGCCGTTGTTGCAACGGCGTCTGTTCGTCTTCGGCACCCTGGATAAGGTCGGCGATCTTGCCCAGCTCGGTCTGCATACCGATGGAGGTGACAACCGCTGCTCCGCGCCCGTAGATCACTTCGGTGCCAGAGTAAACCATGCCCCGGCGGTCGCCGAGCGGTGTATCTTCTGCACCCACCGGCTCGACTGACTTCTCGACAGCGACCGACTCGCCGGTAAGCGCGGCCTCTTGAATACGCAGCGAGGCGTTCTCGACGATACGAGCGTCGGCAGGCACGCGGTTGCCGGCCTCAAGCATGAGTATGTCGCCCGGCACGAGCTCGCGCGCTGGCAACTCTTGCAGGCGGCCGTTGCGACGCACGCGCACTGTTGGAACAGCCATATTCCGTAACGCCGCCATAGACTGCTCGGCACGATATTCCTGACTAAAGCCGAGCGCGGCGTTTAACACGACGATGATCAAGATAACGAGGGCGTCTTCAAAATCGCCGAGAAAGGCCGACACACCGGCAGCCACGAGCAGGATCACAATCATGATCCCGCTGATCTGCTCCCAGATAATGGCCCACACCGAACGGCCCTTGCTTTCGGCAAGCTCGTTCGGGCCGTGTTGCGCTTGTCGCCGTGCCACCTCAGCGTCGCTCAAGCCGCATGCACCATCCGACGACAGTTCGGCCAGCACATCTTGCGACGCTCGGGTATGCCAGGCGCTCATAGTGATGCCTTTCGTTAAAACGTTGTGGTGAACAGGTCTGCTGGCAAAGCCAGCAGACCTGTTCACCACAACAATGCAACCTGTAATATTCTTAAACCTGAATGAGTTGGCAGCAAGGAACGTACCACGCATGCGTTTGCCGCTTCTACAAATTGTGGTACTGTAGCTTTGGAAAAGAGAGCAATTGAGGTTCTGATGCACGTACTCGATCGTTATGTCCACAAAGCGCCCGATCCACAGCTGGCGGTCGATATTTTCGCCGGTAGCTGGGCCTGTGCGCTACCAGCGCCGTACGAAGATATTACAGCTGGCACCATTCCGCTCTTCCACGACCCGCGTGTCGAATGGGCCGCCACTACCTTTGGCGGCTTTGCGGGGAAACAGGTGCTGGAACTTGGCCCTTTAGAGGGAGCGCAGACATATTTACTAGAACAGCACGGCGCAGAACATATTTACGCGATCGAGTCGAACACGACTGCGTATCTCAAATGTTTGATCGTGAAAGAGCTGCTGAAGTTACGCCGGGTAGAATTTGTCTGCGGTGATTTTATGGAGTACTTTCGGGGCAGCACCCAGCACTTCGATGTTTGTTTTGCTAGCGGCGTGCTCTATCATATGCGCCGCCCGCTTGAACTACTTGCGCGCGCCGCTGCCAGCGCTGATCAGCTCTTTATCTGGACGCACTACTACGACCGAAGCCTTTACGAGCGCCCCGATCTGGCGCAACATCACGGTGTTTCGGGCCGGGCACAGTACGCCGGTATGGCGCACACGCTTCATCGGCAGGAATATCAGGACTCGCTGCAGTGGGATGGTTTCTGCGGCGGCAGCGCACCATTCAGCTACTGGCTCGCGCGCGACGATCTGCTCGACTCTTTGCGTCATTTCGGCTTCGACCAGCTGACGATCGGCTTCGAGACCAGTATTGAGCATTCGGGCGGGCCGAGCATTGCGATCGCAGCGGTTCGTAGCGACCCAACTACGCGGCCCGATCCAGCGACGTTTGGCGAGTATCGGATCGCACCCGAATTGCTGGTGTTAGAGCAAGAACCGAGAAACGATAGAACCACGGAACCACCGAACCACCGAACCACCGAACCGAGAACTCAGAACCCAGAACCGAGAACTGAGAACCCAGAACCGAGCACTGAGAACTCAGAACTCAGAGCCGGGGGGCGAGCGCTTGAGCTTAGTTATGCTGTGGCTCCAGAACTTGAGACGGCAACATATGTGAAGTATCTGGAGGCTGAGATCCTGCGCAAGAACGAGCATATTCGCCATGTGGAACGCACGCTCGAGCGCTACGAGGCGGGCGCGATGATGCGCTTACTGCGCTTGCTACGTAGAGCATAGTGAGATTGCAGGTTGAGGAAGCTAGCATTCCTGCGTGTTTTGTCGCTGTGAAACGTGACCCGTGACTCGGGCAGCACCGCTGCTCAAACAGTCACGTTTCACGTTTCACACCTCACGCTTTACGTTTCACACCCCCGCACTACGGTACGAGGCGTCGAGCAGTTCGACGATGTAGCGCACTTTGACATCTTCGCCGCGGCGACGCAGTTCGCCGGCCAGCTGCAAGGCACAGCCGGGGTTTGCGGTAGCGATAACGGTCGCCCCGGTGGCCAATGCGTTGTCGACTTTGCGCTCACCGAGGCGGCCAGCCATTTCGGGCTGGGTGATGTTATACACCCCGGCGCTGCCGCAACAGAGTGCGCTCTCGTGCATCTCCTTGAGCTGCAAACCAGGAATGGCGTTCAACAGGCTGCGCGGCTGGGCACTAATAAGCTGCGCGTGCGCCAGGTGGCAAGGTTCCTGGTAGGTAACGGTAACCGCTAGTGGCTTCAGCTCGGCCTTGTTCAGCTCGATACCGGCTAAAAACTCGTGGACGTCCTTGATTTTGTGGGCGAAGGCTTCAGCCGGGCCGTGCCACTCGTGATCGTCGTGCAGCAGGTGGCCGTACTCCTTCAAGGTACTACCGCAACCAGCGGCATTGACGATGATCGCGTCGACGCCGAGATGCGCAAAGGCCGTGATATTAGTGCGCGCCAACTCGCGCCCACCGTCGAGATCGCCGCCATGGGTGTGCAAGGCACCGCAGCAGCCCTGGTCGGGCGGCAGAATAACATCGCAGCCGTTCTTCTGCAACACACGGATCGTCGCTGCGTGAACATTGGCAAACGCGGTGCTCATAATACAGCCCGAGAGCAGCGCAACCGTGTAGCGACGCGTGCCCTCGGCGCGGTAGATCTGGCCCTGGGGCACGGTGAATTGCGTGGCGATCGGCGGCAGCATCTGCTCAGTCTCGGCGAGGCCCATCAGCTTAAGCAGGCCGCTCTTACGCGCCACCCACTGCGCGCCGCTCTTCTGGTAGAGCAGCATGGAGCCGGAGAAAGCGCGGAACAGGCCCATATGCTTAAACAGCGCGCCAAACACCACACCGCGCAGCCCCTGCTGCCAGAGCGGGCGCGGCTCTAGGCGTGGCTCAGGCGACACGGGCGCAGTTGGGATCAGCTCGCGTTCTTTCGCCTGCTCGATCTGCGCGCGGCTGGCCTCTAAAATAGCACCATACTGCACGCCGCTCGGGCAGACCGCCTCACAAGCGCGGCAGTTCAAACACTGGCTCATCTGCTCTTGAAAGACCTCGCTGTCCAAGCCGATGCGCCCTTCGTCCACCGCCTTCATAAGGTAAATGCGCCCCCGCGGCGACGACATCTCCAGCCCCGTCTCGCGGTAGGTTGGGCACGACGAGAGGCATAAGCCGCAGTGAACGCAGGTGTTGATGATATCGGAACTGGGCTTATCCTTCTCGCTAAAGCCGATCAGCGGGATGGTCTGGCGGGTATCGATGGTTTCGATTGTCATTGTTTCTCCATAATGTAAGCGACCCTTAACGGGTTTGTGAACAACGTTGTTTCTCTACAGGCTCAGCGGGCTGAGCGTTTCAACCGGATCGAATACGTCTTTGATCGCGCGCATCAGATTGATTGCCGGTGATGGCGGCTGCCAACGCGCCAGCAGCGGCTCTTGGAACATACCAATTTGCGCGCGCGCGCCGCGCAAGCGCAGGGAGGCAATCCCGTTCAGGGCCTGTATATCTACGCTCCAGATCACTCTGTGCTGCGCGCCGAGATCAACCATATGCGCCAGCAAACTGTCGACAGCGCTTGGCAGTATCGCAAGGCGCAGTTGAACCTCATCTGGCCGCAGCACCATGCTCCGGCGCATCAGGATGCTTTGCCAGAGCTGTTCTTCCTCTTTTTCGCGGTGTTCGCTGGCAATACAAGCGCCGTAGTGGTGCGCCAATGCAGCGATCTCGCGCAGATGGCGCGCAACAACCGCAGCCGAGCCTTCGAACTTCAATACTAGCTGAACGGCCTCGGCGCTGCCCGCCAGCAATTCCACCGCAACCGGCTGCAAACGCGTTGACGCTAAAGCATCGAGCAGTTCGCAGCAGCGGGCGAACCCGCTTCGTAGCTCTGAAAAATCACCGGTACTTCTAGATGCTGAATGCTGAATGCTGAACGCTGTCGTACAATCAAGCACTATCGTCGCACTCTGCGCCGGGCGCGGGAAAACGCGTAGGCTCACTGCCACGATCAGGCCGAGGGTATCGCGGTTGCCGACCATAAGTTTCACCAGATCATAGCCGGTGACATTCTTGACTACCTGGGCACCGTAGCGCACGAGTGTGCCGTCGCACTCTACGACGGTGAGGCCGAGCACCAGGTCGCGCAGCGCACCGTAAGCCAGGCGGCGCGGGCCATCGGCAGCACCAGCGACTAAGGCGGCAAGCGTTTCCGTCGCTGGATCAGCGACATCAAGCGGGAAGATCTGGCCATTGCGCGCCAACACCGCGCGTAGTTCGGCCAACGTCGTGCCCGCTTCAACCTGAATCGTCTGGTCGTCGGGCTCATAGACAAGCACCCGATCGAGGCAGCGCGTTGCAATATAGAGCAGCGGCACCCCTGCCGAGTTTGGCATATCATGTCGGTGCCAGGCCGCACAGCCACGGCGGCGCGATGAGCTGCGGACACTACAGCGGCAAACTGCTCGCAGGTGCCGGGCCGCGCATAGAGCGTCGCGCCGTCGGCCAGATCTCCGAACATGGCCCCGCGCGGCATCCCGCCCAGACCCGGCGCACAGTTGGCCAGATCGATGAGCCCGGCGGTCTGCAGGCCAAAGCCGGTGAACAGCAGCACGAGGATCGTGATGACCACCCACGGGGTCGCGTGGACGGGGTTCTCGACCTCGACGGGGAGCTGCACGAGCAGCTGTGCAGCCCAGATCGCGCCGCGTCGGGCCAGCTGCTTGCCGCGCTCCTCTTGACCCTCGCGCGTGGTCGACTTGGCCAGCTTGTGGCGCTCGTGGCCGTCGAGCCAGATGCCGCCGCACTTGGGACAGTGATCGACGGGCGTGCGGATCATGCCGGGCAGGTCGTGTTCGCGCATGATCCCGCAGCCGCGCGGGCACGCGCGCTTGGTCGGGCGCGAGGCGGGATCGAGCGCCTGTTCGATGTTGTCGTAGCTGGTGGCATAGCAGGCGCGCAGGTAGCCCGCGCCGCTCTGACCGAAGGCGCTGCCGGGGAATCATGGCGACATGTTCTTCCTGGAGCAGACGGTCACAAAACTCGACTTCGTTCATGCCGCTGGC
>JAAUTF010000217.1 GCA_012031775.1 Candidatus Altimarinota bacterium
GTTGAGGGTAGGAGTCAGGAGTCAGGAGTCAGGAGTCAGGAGTCAGGAGTCAGGAGTCAGATGTATGGCCGTCATCAGCCCCAATCAGCGCATCTCGGCGATCAAGGAGGCGCGCAGCCGACGTTTAGATCTGCCGCGCTACCTCCACCTGAGCGGTGGTCACTACCTGCTTGGCTTGGTCGTTATCCTCTGCCTGACAAGCCTGATCGCACTAGCGCAGACGGGTGTGGTGGCGACCAAGGGCTATGCGATCGTGGATCTGCAGGCCCAGCGCACAACACTACTGCGCGAGCGCACGCAGCTTCAGGCGCGTCAGGCGGTCGCGCAGTCGCTGGAGCACATTCGTAGCCGTGCCGACACCCTGGGGCTACGCCCGGTCGCGCCCGACCAGGTGCGTTATATCGATATCGTCGTCGCCGATGAGCGCACAGCGCCGCCGACACCCTGAGATTATGGCAACACGCGCAACACCACAATCACATACACGCCCGAGCGCTCTCGGCGCAGGGTCGCGCGTCACCGTTCCACGGTGGCGCATTCATGTGATTCTGCTGCTCACCTTGCTGCTGGTTGGGCGGGTCGTTCTACGCCTCGGCGAGCTTCAAGTGCTGCAGCATGAAACATTGAGCACACAGGCGCAGCGTGAGATCGACCAGACGATTGTGCTGACGCCCCAACGCGGCACGATAACCGATCGCGCCGGCAATGTGCTGGCGATGGATGTCGATCGCGAGAGCCTCTGGGTCATCCCCTCGCAGATCGACGCCGAGCGTGCGCCGCGCCTTGCGCTCACGCTGGCTGCGCTCTTGAATAAAGACTCAGCAGAGATCCTGGAAGCGCTGATCAACCCCGATATCTACTGGATACGCGTGGCACGCTGGCTGGAGCCGGAAGTCGCCGCGCAGATCGTGGCGCTCAAGGAGCCGGGGCTGCACCTAGAGTACGAGCCGCGCCGCGTCTACCCACAGGGCGAATTTGCCGCACCTGTTATCGGGGCCGTCAATTTTAATGGCGATGGCATCAGCGGTGTTGAGGGCTTCTACAACACAGCTCTAAAAGGCATTACTGGCACACTGCGTGCCGAGTTCGACGGCGCCAAGAACCCGATCGCCATCGCACCACAGCAGACACTGCCGCCACGCGACGGTGTCGACATCGCGCTGACCCTCGACCCATTTGTGCAGTATGTGATCGAGAAAGAACTGAAAGAGTCGGTCGAGGCGCACAACGCCGACGGCGGCTCGATCATTGTGCTCGATCCGCAGACGGGCGCTATTCGCGGCATGGCTAGCTGGCCGCTGTTCGACCCAAATCGTTACTACGAGTATTCCGAGGAGGTCTACACCAACAACCCGGCGGTTAATGCGCTGTACGAGCCGGGCAGCACCTTTAAGATGATCACCGCCGCAGCGGGCATGCAATCACGCGCCTTCAGCGCCGACACCCAAGTCAACGACACTGGGGTGGTCTTTCGCTACGATCAAGCGCTGAGCAACTGGAACGGCGGTGCCAATGGTCTGCTCGATCCCGGCAAGATGCTGTATTTTTCGAGCAACGTCGCAGCTTTGCAGTTCAACGAACTAACGGGTGCCGAGCGCTTCTACGATGCGGTGGGGGCGTTCGGTTTTGGCAAGCCAACCGGGGTAGAGATGGGCGGTGAGCAGGCGGGGCTGGTGCATCGGCCCGGCACGCCCTACTACAACGACATGCTGTTGCTGACAAACGCTTACGGCCAGGGTATTGCGGTGACGCCGCTGCAAATGGCGCAGGCAGCGGCAGCGATCGCCAACGACGGCATAATGATGAAGCCGTATATCGTCGAGCGCACCTGCGATGGCGACAATTGCACGGTAACACAGCCCCAGGAGAACGGGCGGCCGATCGAGCCCGGCGTGGCCTGGACGGTGCGACGCATGTTGGTAAACTCGGCGAATCATTATGCCGGCGTGGTCTGGGGCGAGCGCACTGGCGATTATTTCAGCGATCAGTGGCTGGTGCCAGGCTATCAGGTGGCCGCAAAAACTGGCACTTCGTCGATCCCGATCGAAGGCGGCGGCTACGATCCGAGCTATACCATCGGTTCGGTGCTGGGCTTCGGCCCCGCCGAAAACGCGCGCTTTGTGGTGCTCGTGAAGATCGACCGCCCTAAAGACGACATCTGGGGCGTGAGCACGGCGATCCCGGTCTTCTACAGCGTGATGGATCAGCTGCTGCGTCACGAGCGCATCCCGCCCGATCCGGGGCTGGTGAGCCCGGGGCAGACGCTGTGAAATGGGTTATGAAGAGCGGAGTTGCTGCCAGATGTGACGGCGACGCCGTCACATCTGGCAGCAACATCCCTTTCCTAAACCCGGCGTTTGCCGGAACGACAACACCGCGTACGCACGCAGGTATGCTACAATGGCCCCCGGAATCCCGCATGGGGAACGGAGGGCTGAGTGTTACGACTGATCGATGTGCTCTGTGGTGTGCAGCCGCAGGTGATGCGCCAGATGCCGCAGGTTGCGCCGCACTGGGCGGAGACGGCGGTTGGCGAGGTCGTCACCGACTCGCGCGAGGTGGAGCCAGGGGCACTGTTTGTGGCCCTGAGCGGCGAGCGCACCGATGGGCATAACTTTTCTGGCTGATGTGGTCGACTGCGGTGCCCTTGGCACCCTGGTGCGCCGCGAGGCTGTGGAGCAGCGCCACGATGAATTGGCGCAGTGTACCCGGCCCTGGGCGCTCATCGACCCGGCCAACGGCGCAGCGCTTGAAGCACTTGCGCCGGATACATGTCTTTTTATCGCCGTAGACGATCCGCTGATGGCGCTCCAGCGCCTCGCCGTCTACTATCGCAGACAGCTCACGCCGACCGTTGTTGGTATCACCGGCAGCGTGGGCAAGACCTCGACAAAAGAGGTCACAGCGGCTGTTCTCAGCCGCCGGTTCCGCACTTTAAAAAGCAAACGCAGTTTTAACAGTGAGGCCACCTTGCCCACAAGTCTGCTGCGTCTCACGCCCGACCACGATGTCGCGGTGCTAGAGATGGGCATGTGGGCGCCGGGCGAGATCCGTTTTTTAGCGTATCTCGCCCGGCCTACCATCGGTATCGTCACCAATGTCGGCCCCTCGCATCTTGAGCGAATGGGCAGTATCGCCGCGATCGCCAATGCCAAAGCTGAACTGCCCGAGGCGCTGCCTGCCGCTGGCTACGCTATTTTGAACGCCGACGACCCGCAGGTGCTAGCGATGGCTGCGCGCACACAGGCGCAGGTGATCACCTACGGGCTCACGCCCGACGCCGACATCTGGGCCGATGAAGTTGTGAGCCATGGTCTTGAAGGCATCGCAATGCGCGTTCACCAGGGCGACGAGAGCCTGACGATGCGCCTGCCGCTGATCGGGCGGCATAGCGCACATCTGGCGCTGGCCGCAACGGCCGCAGCGCGCGCATTGGGCATGGAATGGGACGAGATTATCGCCGGATTGCAGAGCGACCATGCTCAGCTACGGCTGTTCACCGTGCCGAGTATCAACGGGGCGCTGTTGATAGATGACACCTACAACGCTGCGCCGATCTCGACGCTGGCTGCGCTCAACTTGCTGGCCGATCTGGGCGGGCGCAAGATCGCCGTCCTGGGCGATATGTTGGAACTTGGCGTGATGGAGGAAGAGGGCCACCGCAAAGTCGGCGTGCGCGCGGCGGAAGTTGCCGACCTGCTGGTAACCGTTGGCCCGCGCGCGCGCTGGATCGCCGAAGAAGCGCTGGCCGCCGGGCTCGAGGCGCAGCGGGTGATCGCGCTCGACAGCAATGAAGCTGCAATCCGCACCCTTGCGCCCGTGCTGCAAATGGGCGATTATGTACTGGTGAAAGGCTCACGCGGAGTCGCGATGGAAGGCATTGTTGCGGCACTTCAACGTCGTACGCGAGAGGGGGAGAGCTAAGGTGGACATGTTGCGTGCTGTGCTGGTGCAGGATATGGCGCGTGCCCTCCTGCTGGCAGCTGCGGCCTTCGCGCTGACGCTCGTCGTCGGCGGCTGGTGGGTACGTTTCGCCCGTAAACACAAATTGGGCAAGCAGATCCGCATCGAGGGGCCACAGAGCCATATGACCAAGATGGGCACGCCGACTATGGGCGGGGTGATGATTGTCAGCACCGTGGTGGTGTTGACGGTGATTTTTAACCTTGTCGATCGCTGGTCGATGCTGCTGCCACTGGTGGTGCTGTTGAGCTTCGCAGTCTTAGGCGGTGTAGACGATTGGCTGACGCTGACGAAGTCGCGATCGAAGAGCTACGGCTTCACAGTGCGCTACAAGTTTACACTAATGTTAGCGATCGCCTTTATCGCCAGCCTCGCGCTCTACCTGCCGCCGCCTTTCGGCCTCGGCCACGCCGGCCTGGTGCAAATTCCCTTCGTTGGCTCGCGCAATTTTGGGCCGTTCTTTATTCCGATCGCCACGCTGATTATTGTGTTCATCTCGAACGCGGTCAATATCACCGATGGCCTGGATAGCCTGGCGGGTTGGAACCTGACGCTAGCCTTCGCAGCCTATGGCGTGATCACCTTCCTGGCCGAGCCACGGCTGACAAACCTGACCGCCTTCTGTTTCACGCTGGTTGGGGCCTGCGCAGCCTTCCTCTGGTACAACGCGCATCCGGCACAAGTGTTTATGGGCGATCTCGGCTCGCTCGCGCTCGGCGCAGTGCTGGCCCTGGTAGCACTTCAATCGCAGCAGTGGCTCTTGTTGCCGGTGATCGGTGTGGTTTTTGTGGTTGAAGCCTGTTCAAGTATGATCCAGACCGGCTACTTCAAATGGACGAAGCGCCGCTACGGCGAGGGGCGGCGGGTGTTTAAAATGGCTCCACTGCACCATCATTTGAATTACTGGGCTGGAGCCAACCGCAGGTAACGCAGCGTTTTGTCTTGATCGGCACCGTTGCCGCGATGATCGGTATTTCACTGGCGCTGATTTTCGCCGCGCCGCAGCCCTCGCAGGCCGATACACCAGGCCTGGTGCCGACCTTGCAGGCGAACGGGCAATGACAGGACGACCGGGTACGGAGTGCAATAGAATGGTGCGGCTTCGTGCCCTTCGTGGCTACAGTGCCCGGCCTGATCTCGAATAGTTATGAACCTTCACGGTAGACACGTCTTGGTGATGGGCCTTGGGGTTCACGGTGGCGGGTTGGGAGTAGCGCGCTGGCTGCTTCGCCAGGGCGCTCGTGTTACTGTCACCGATATGGCCGACGCCAGCGCGCTGGCCGCCCCGCTCGCGCAGCTTGATACGATCGCCGCCGACCTCGGCACTTCAGTGCGTTATACGCTTGGCGAACACCGCGCCAGCGATTTTACAACCCCTGAGCTGATTGTCGCCAACCCCGCAGTGCGCCCCGATTCGCCCTGGCTGGCGCTGGCCCACGAGGCGGCGGTGCCGATCGCTAGCGAGATGAGCCTCTTCTTTGAGCGCTGCCCCGGCCCGATCCTCGGCGTGACCGGCACCAAAGGCAAGACGACAACCGCGTTGCTGCTGGCAGCGATGCTGCGGCAAGAGCACCCAGGTACCGTAGCGGCCGGAAATATGCGTGTCTCGGCGCTTGAAGCGCTCGACAAGATCGATGCGACAACGCCAGTGGTGCTGGAGCTGAGCAGTTTCCAACTTGTCGGCCTCGGCGCGGCAGGCTACAGCCCGCAGTATGCGCTGATCACCAATATCTCGCCCGACCATTTGAACTACCACGGCACCATGCACGAGTATGTTGCGGCCAAAGCGCAGATCTATCTTCATCAGAGCGACAACGGCGTAACGATCCTGCCGCACGACCTGGCCGACCTGCCGCCGCCGTTGGGCACCTGCTATCGTTTCGGCCTCGACACATCGGAGCCCGCTGGCCGGATGGACGGCGCACGAGGGCTGTTTCTAGGTGAGGAGCTGTTTACTCTTGATGATATGCAGCTGCGCGGGCGGCATAACCTGGCCAATGCGCTCGCAGCGGCAAGCCTGGCACGCAGCTTCGGTATCAGCGCGCCAAGCATCAGGCAGGCGCTGCGCAGCTTCGGTGGGGTCGAGCACCGTCAGGAACTGGTGCGCATCCTTGATGGCGTGCGTTATATCAACGATACCACGGCGACCAACCCGGCGGCGGCGCTGGCCGCGCTGGAGAGCCTGCCGGGGCCGCTCATTTTGATCGCGGGCGGCGCAGACAAAAAGCTCGAGTTCGACGCTTTCGCGCGGGCGATCATGGCGCACACAAAGGCCTATCTGCTGCTAGAGGGCAGCGGCACTGCCCGCCTGGCCGAGGCGCTGGGGCGGGCCGAGACAGCACATACTACACCGCTCTTCGGCGGCACCTTCGGCGATTTCACTGCCGCGATCGAAGCGGCGCAAGAATTGGCCGTTCCCGGCGACACTGTGCTGCTCTCGCCGGGATGTGCAAGCTTCGGCATGTTTCAAAACGAGTTTCACCGCGGCGAGGAATTCAGGCGAATTGTGAATGGCCTGACAGCCAAGGTTTAAAAAGGAGCTTCGCGGTGGTTTGGTAGCTTTGCTACCAAACCACCGCGAAGCCCTGTATCGAAAACCTTATCTAGGAAATGAATGACTCAAACTGACAACGATATAGACGACCAGCCACAGCAAGTCTCGCTGCGTATCCCGCGCGCTGAGGTGCGCGCGACGTGGATCCTGCTCTGGGCGAATGTCGGTATCTACGTGCTAACCTGCTTGCTGAGCGGTAATCTTTTTCAACCGGCAAGCTCAGTACTGGCGCTAGGTTGGAAGCAGAACGACCTTATCGCCAGCGGTGAGTACTGGCGATTGCTAACAGCGATGTTCTTGCACGGCAATCTGGTTCACATCTTTTTCAACTCCTACGCGCTGTTCGCGCTCGGGCCGGAGTGCGAGCGCTTCTACGGCACCTTTCGCTTTACAGTTGTCTATTTTGTGGCCGGGCTCGCGGGCAGTGTGGCCTCGTACCTATTCACAGCGGGGCCATCGGTAGGGGCAAGCGGTGCCGTTTTCGGCCTGATCGGCGCGCTGGGTGCCTTCTACGGGCTCAATCGCAAAACGCTGGGGGCGGCAGGCCAGATGGCACTGCAAAATATCGGCGGGGTGATTTTTATCAATTTGCTGATCGGCTTCGCCGGCGGCGGCTTTATCGACAACTTTGCTCACCTCGGCGGCCTGATATGCGGCGCAGCAGCAGGTGCCGCGCTCGGCCCACGTCTCAACGTCGACACCCGGCTCTACCCGCCGGTGCTAGTTCAGGATCGGCCCGGCTGGGGATGGGGCGCAATCGGCGCGTTGGTTTTTATATTGGCGGCGATAGTGGTGTTGCTGCCGGGGGCGTGATACCTACGCTACTGATGGCCCTCACCCCGCCGCTGACGCGGAACCCTTCTCTCACTTGCGTGCGAGAGGCCGAGGGTGAGAGCTTAGAAAGCACTCTTTTGTGAACGACACACCTCACAAGCCCGATTACGCGCTGTTCGGCGCGGTGGGCGCGCTGGTTGCCTTCGGGCTGGTGATGGTGTACAGCGCCAGCTTCGTAGAGGGGTACAACCTCTACGGCAACCAGTACCATTACCTACTGCGCCAAATCGTAGGGGCTACAATTGGAGCTTTCGGGCTCTACATCGCCCAGCGGCTCGACTATAACGTCTGGCGACGTTTCTCTGTTCACCTGATGGGCCTCGCGCTCATCTTGCTCGTGCTAGTACTTGTGCTCCCCGACTCGATGACGAAGGTCAACAACTCGAAGTCGTGGATCCGCTTCGGCGGCGGGCTCAGCCTGTTTAGCATCCAGCCCTCGGAGATCGCCAAGCTCGCGATCATCGTCTACTTCGCCGACTGGCTCTCGCGGCGTAGCGACAAGGTCGGCAATGTGACCTATGGGCTCATCCCGTTTGGTGTGATGCTCGGCCTCGTCTGCGGTCTGGTGATGCTGGAACCCGACCTGGGCACAACGGTGGTGCTTGTGATGATCGGCAGCATCATCTACTTTGCGGCAGGTGCCAAAATTTGGCATGTGCTTGGCGCAGCCGGGCTAGGTGCGGCGGCCTTTTATATTCTGGTAAATTTTATCGGCTTCCGCAACTATCGTATCGCAGCCTTTATGGATCCGTGGAAATACTACGATACGTACGGCTACCAGCCCATCCACGCGCTCTATGCGCTGGGCAGCGGCGGTATTTTCGGTGTCGGGCTTGGCCAGGGGCGGCAAAAGTTCCAGTGGCTGCCGCAGCCACACACCGACACAATTTTTGCCATTATCGGCGAGGAATTCGGCCTGATCGGCACGCTGCTGGTGCTCGCGGGCTTCGGCCTGATCGCCTACCGTGGTTACCATATCGCGGCCCGTGTGCGTGACCCATTCGCCGCACTGGTTGCGGTAGGTATCACCAGTTGGCTAGCCTTTCAAGCGCTGCTCAACCTGGCGGTAACAACCTCGCTCGTGCCGTTCACCGGTCTTACGCTGCCCTTCCTCTCATATGGTAGCACCTCGCTGATCACCTGTATGGTCGGCGCGGGCGTGCTGCTGAGTATTTCGCGCCATAGCAGTACACGCCAGCTTCAGGAGACGACCGATGTCGCATTCAGCCGCCGGCAGCCCACCCCGGCCTTCCTCGCCGCTCTTCCTCTGCGGTGGGGGAACGGGCGGGCACGTCTACCCGGCCCTGGCGGTCGCCGCAGCCCTGGCCGCAAAGGGCCAATTGGGCGCCAGCTTCCGCAAAAAATAGTATCTACTATATCGGCAGCATTGGCGGGATGGAGCAGGCTATTGTGGCCGCCGAAAGCGCGCTACCGTTTCGCGCGTTGCCGGCTGCGGCCCTGCGC
>JAAUTF010000218.1 GCA_012031775.1 Candidatus Altimarinota bacterium
CCCGCCGAAAAAGCTCTGAAGGAAGCGTCCTGAGGCAGGGCGGGGGGTTGGCGCGTCTCCGTGTTGGGTAACGGACGTCGCCTCTCCGCTTCGGTGGCTATTCCTCGCCGCGCAGGCCCGGCGTACCGCCCTCGCCGAGGCCGCCCATGTGCGCGGCCCTGCGGTTACCCCCTTCTTGTTGGCCGCCATGGCCGAGGAGACTAGCGGCGAAAGTATTACGACTAATGTTGCCCTGCTACGCAATAATGCGGCAACAGCGGCCCTCGTCGCCCAACAGCTAGCATCCTTATAACGGCCACGAGCAACTTCGCCGCTGCACAGCAACAATTATTAAAGGGTCTTGACAAATTGCCAAATTGCCGATATACTATTACGTGCAGTCATCAGGACTGAATCATTGTGCTGCACCTTCAAGACAACTACGCTACCGTGCGCTTAACCCCGTCTTGTTGAGTGCTGCTAATTGTTGTTTCGTTACGAGGGCGCGGCTCCTCTCTGAGTTCAGGGGGGGCCGCCTTGTGTCTATAGACCTAGGTAGGAGCGCCGTGATGCTCAAACGCGAAGAGATGTGGGAGCTAAACGAGCCGCGGATCACGCCCGAGGGGATGGAGCCGGCCGTCGAATTCGACGACCCAACATCCGAACCCGTCGAGGAGCAATCGAGCGCCGAACCGGCGCTCGATGCCGTTCAACACTACCTGCAAGAAATCGGGCGTGTGTCTCTGCTCACCGCAAGCGAAGAGGTTGAACTAGCGGAGCGGATGGAACGCGGCGATGCTGCCGAAGAGCGGCTGCTCGCAGCGGAAGATATCAATCCGCAATTGCGTCGTGCCCTAGAGGCCGATATTCACGTGGGCAACGACGCCCGTCGCCATCTTATTCAGGCCAATCTGCGGCTAGTCGTGAGTATCGCCAAAAAATACGTCGGGCGGGGTCTCTCCTTGCTCGATCTGATTCAGGAAGGCAACATCGGCCTCATGCGCGCAGTCGAGAAGTTCGATTACCACAAGGGCAATCGGTTCTCGACATACGCAACCTGGTGGATCCGTCAGGCGGTGACGCGCTCGATCGCCGAGCAGGGGCGCACGATTCGTCTGCCCGTGCATATGAGCGAGTCGGTCGGCCAGGTTAAACGCACCGCCGAGCGTCTGGCGCAATCGCTTGAGCGCCAGCCGACGGCAGAGGAGATCGCGATCGCACTTGGTCAGCCGCTCGATCGCGTCCAGCGTGTGCTAGAAGCGTCACGTCGCCCGGTCTCGCTTGAAACGCCGGTCGGCGATGAGGGCGAGCATACGCTCGGCGACTTTTTGCAAGACGATGAACTGCCGACGCCTACGGATTTCGCTCGCAGCAACTGTTGCGCGAGGATCTCAGCGCTGCGCTCAGCCATCTGAATGAGCGCGAGCGGCGCATTATCGACTTGCGCTATGGCCTTGTCGACGGCCAGCGCCGGACCTTAGAAGAAGTTGGCCGCGCACTTGGTATGACGCGCGAGCGCGCACGTCAGATCGAGGCCGAGGCGCTACGACGGCTGCGTCAGCCCGAAGTTGGCCAGCATCTGCGTGATTACCTTGAGTAGAGACGCTTGAATACGAAAAAGGGGCGGCGCGTCCACGCGTCGCCCCTTTTTTGTGTTTGTCGTGCTATCGTCAGTAGCGACTCACACTGCTGCTGCGCTCGCTGCCCTTCATCTGGGCGAAACAATCGCTACAGTAGACCGGCTTCGTGCGCGCGGCGACGAAAGGCACCGTCGTCTCGCGACCGCAATTCGCGCAGACTGTCTGGTGTGCAACACGTTCACGCGGGGCGTCGGTCGAGGCGTACGCCGGGGCGGCTGGGGGCGGCCCCGTTGCCGTTCGCCATGGCCGTTTTACGCGCCTGACGACAGCTTGGGCAACGGGTGGGCTCGTTGATGAAGCCCTTGGATGCGTAGAACTCTTGCTCGCCTGCTGTGAAGACGAAGTCGTTCCCGCAATCCCGACAGGTGAGAACTTTGTCCGCGAAACTCATGCCTCGCTACTCCTTGAGATGTCCGCCATCATCGCTCGTTTGGTCCGCCGCGGTTAGCGAGCAGCTTCGCATGTGGGCCAGACGACAGCTAATACGCGCTATTATACGCGATTTTTACCTCTTCTGCAATACCCTTTTTCGGCTTTCTAAGGGCGTAAATCACACCTCGTTCTGTGAAATAGAACACAAAACAGACGGAAGGTGCTTGAGCGCCACCTTCCGTCTGTTTCAGTGCCAACACTTTCTCTAAAGACCAACTGCTACCCAGGCGCGCAGATTGTGTTGTTGCGGCTCGCCCACACTAAGCGGGAGCGGGTGCTGATCGCCCTCGCGCAAGGTCGCTGCCGCTGCCGCTACAAAACCGGTAAACAGGGGGTGCGGCTGGTTGGGCCGCGAAAGAAATTCGGGGTGGAACTGGCTGCCCACGTACCAGGGATGATCGCGCAACTCTACGATCTCAACGAGGCGGTTATCCGGCGAGTGGCCACTGATCACCAGGCCGGCTTCTTCGAGCAAGCTGCGATACTTGTTGTTAAACTCGAAGCGGTGGCGATGACGCTCCATCACTTCGTCTTCGCCGTAGGCCGCATAAGCGTGGGTGCCCGGCACCAATTACAGGGGTATACCCCTAGCCGCATCGTCCCACCCTTATCGGTGATGTCCCGCTGGTCTGGCATCAGGTCGATCACCGGGTGCGGCGTGTGCGGGTCGAACTCGGTGCTGTTTACGTCGTTGCTGCTGATCACATGACGCGCAAAAGCGATTGTGGCACACTGCATACCCAGACATAGCCCCAAATAGGGAATCTTGTATTCGCGTGCGTAGTCAGCGGCCATGATCTTGCCTTCGATACCGCGGTCACCGAAACCGCCCGGCACTACAATGCCATAAACATTGCTCAGCAAACGATCAGGCCCCTCGCGCTCGATCTGCTCAGCCGACACCCAGTGGATGTCGATATCTAGCTCCTGATGCCAGCTCGCATGGCGCAACGATTCGACCACGCTGATATAGGCATCTTTCAGCTCGACGTACTTGCCCACAAGTGCGATCGGCAGCACGCGCTTGGGTCGCCTGATCATCTGTACCAGGGCGAGCCAATCGTCGAGCTGCAACTGGTTGCTCTGCAGGTCGAGCCGGTCGACGAGATAATCGCCGAGGCCAGCCTCCTCTAACACCAGCGGCACCTCATAGATCGAGTCCACCGTCTGCACAGGAATGACCGCACGTACATCGACATCCGAGAAAAATGCGACCTTCTCACGGATCTCGTCGGAGATCGAGTAGTCGGCGCGGCAAAGAATAACATCGGCATTGATGCCGACGCCACGCAGCGCCATCACCGAATGCTGAGTCGGTTTGGTTTTCAATTCGTCGGTGGAGCCAATATGTGGCAGCAATGTCACATGGATGTAGAGCACACTATCGCGCCCGACATCTTTTCTCATCTGGCGGATCGCCTCAAGAAAGGGCAAGCTCTCGATATCGCCGACTGTCCCGCCAATTTCAACAATGACTACGTCGGCGTTGCTCTGTTTTGCCACAGCAGCGATGCGTGCTTTAATATCGTTGGTGATATGCGGGATGACTTGGATTGTGCCGCCAAGGTAGTCGCCCCGACGCTCCTTGGCAATCACCGCCGAGTAGATCTGGCCCGTAGTTACGTTGCTCAAACGGGTCAGATTCTCGTCAACAAAGCGCTCATAATGCCCTAGATCAAGGTCGGTCTCGGCCCCGTCTTCGGTCACAAAGACTTCGCCGTGCTGGTACGGCGACATCGTGCCAGGATCAACGTTGAGATACGGATCGAGCTTCAGGATCGACACTTTGAGGCCGCGGCTTTTCAGCAACCTACCGATCGACGCTACACCGATGCCTTTACCGACCGAAGAGACAACGCCCCCCCGTCACGAAGATGTACTTAGCCATGCGATCAGGTCTCCTTAGTGTATACTCCGTGCTCCGCAACTTCTACCGCTGACCATCCCCCAGATCTACGTTGTCGTGCGGATACGGGTTGCAAGAGCTCGCCACTACAAGCGATAGGCCATGAAATGTCAGTGGGTCGGCCAACCCTCGGGTTGAACCGACCCACACCTCTCCGTTTTCGTGCAAAACACACATGTCATACTGGTCAGAGCACAGCCGAGGCTGCGCGTTTAAAGCCGGGTTGCCATTTCATGCATACAAACGAGCATCAACGCTGCTTTTACCATCGCGCGTGCTTCTAACATAAAGACAGGGAGAAGGTATAAACCTTCTCCCTGGTCTATCGACAGGAACAGTATACCACGCCAGGTAGATAGTACTACCTATCCTTAAGGCAAGGTTTTAGTATGAGGGTATCTATAGCAACCCTAAACGGTTTGTAAACAAGCTTGTGTGCAATCTGGCGCCGCCGCCGCCAGATTGCACACAAGCAATGTGCAACACATCTAGGATTGCTAGATCGTAGATCTAACAGGCGTGTGAAAAGGCTAGTGTAGTTATTGGCAACGTAGTCGCCGGTAGCTACACCGCTCGTTTACAATGCTTTCCACGCGCTAGATCGTACTTTGTCTCAGCACTACAATGCGGGTTTCTTCGCCTTCAGCCGGCAGGTTGCTGGGGTTCAGTGAGAGCTTTTCTTCTGGTATGATATCCTTCTTGCCGACTTCATGGAGAAACTTATCGAGTTCCTCCAGCTCATACTCAAACGAGAGCTGCGGTGCAGCATAATGCATCGGAATGACAATGCGTGGCTCGATCTGGCTGATAATGCCGGGAACTTCGGCCGGGCTGATCGTCTCACCTCCGCCGACTGGCACAAAAGCACATCCACATTGCCGATCTCATCGAGTTGGGCGTGGCTCAGCTCGTGGCCGAGATCACCGAGATGGCAGAAGGCAATTTCGTCGAGGTGAATGACAAAAACGGTGTTTAACCCGCGCTCGCCGCCCTTCTGCTTGTCGTGCGCGGTGCGGATGCCGGTGATCAACACGCCGCTGACTTCGTATTCGCCGGGGCCATCGATGACAAAGAGCTTGTCGCGCAACGGGCGCACGCCCGCGACGTTGTTGTGGTCGGCATGGTTGTGGCTGACGGTGACGATATGCGCCGTTGGGCGCCCGATGTCAAGGCCAGTTGAACGGTCGAAAGGATCGCAAATTACGGTTCCCTCGCGCCCGCGTAGACGAAAACAGGAGTGACCAAGGTATTGAATGTCTGGCATGAGCATTATGCTGAAGTACATATGCGGCAGCACCGCATATCTAGCCCAGCCATCAAGAGGCGCTTAATTCTTTCCACAGCATGTCGATGATCGGCCCGATTGTATCATAGGTATAGCCACGACGCATCAGAAAACCGCCGAGCTTGCGCTGAAAACTCGCTCGGTCAGGAACTGTGGCATACTTGTGCAGCGCTGTACGCGCCAGCTCAAGCGCTTGCTCGTGCTCATCGATCGCGGGCCGTTCAGGATCGTTGAGCACGGCGTCGATCACGTCGCGTTTGACGCCTTTGCGCTGCAGTTCGTTCCGTATCGCCATCGTGCCACGCGGACGAAAGGCCTGGCGATTATCGACCCAGTAGCGGCTGAAGGCGGTATCGTCGACCATGCCGAGTTCGCCGAGCCGCTCGATCGCTGCATCGATCGCCTGTGGCTCGTGTTCTTTACGTTGTAGCCGTTGGCGTAGTTCGGCCACCGAGCGTGGGCGCTGCTCTAGCAAGCGCATCGCAGCCTGTAACGTCTTATCGTGGCGCTCGGTGGCGGCAAGGCGCTCCCAGCCAGCATCATCGACTTCTTTGCCGACGAAAAGCTTTTCGCGCGCCAATGTGCTCAGGCTTATACCTATGGCGTATTCGTCTGCGATAAAGACATTGACGCGCTGGCTATCGTTGGCCTGGACACGCAGTGCAGTAATCTTCCCGATAGGCATAGAATCAAAGACGGTGCTGCCGCTGAAACCATGCTGTCAGCGGCAGCACCGCGCTCCTACTCCTCGAACAGGCCGTCGCCGTCTTCATCCTCTTCATTAGCGATGGCAAGCGGCACCGCCGTGGGGTTAGAGAGTGCCTGGGCTTTGATAAGGCGCTCGATCTCATCCGTGAGCGCTGGGTTCTCGCGCAGAAACTCCTTGACGTTCTCGCGCCCCTGGCCAAGCCGATCTTCGCCGAGATAGAACCAGGCACCGCTCTTACGGATAATAGTCATCTCGACGCCAACATCGATGATGTTACCCTCGCGCGAAATACCGTTGTTGTTCATAATGTCGAACTCGGCACTGCGGAAGGGCGGGGCAACTTTATTTTTAATAACCTTGACACGCGAACGCGAGCCGATCGCTTCCTGGCCCTGCTTCAGCGTCTCGATGCGCCGGATGTCGAGCCGTACCGAGGCATAAAACTTTAGCGCCTGGCCACCGGTAGTGGTTTCGGGCGAACCAAACATAACCCCGATCTTCATACGCAGCTGGTTGAGGAAGATCACCACGGTGCGACTTTTGTTGATCGCACCCGAGAGCTTGCGCAAGGCCTGGCTCATCAGGCGAGCCTGCAAGCCGGGCAGCGAGTCACCCATGTCGCCTTCGATCTCGGCGCGCGGTACTAGCGCAGCCACCGAGTCGATCACAATCACATCAAGCGCGTTCGAGCGCACCAGCATCTCGCAAATCTCTAGCCCTGCTCACGGTGTCAGGCTGCGAGACCAGCAGGTTCTCGGTGTCACCCACAGCGTGTGGCGTAGAGTGGTCGAAGGCGTGTTCCGCATCGATAAATGCGGCCACCCCGCCCATCTTCTGAGCTTCAGCGATAATATGCTGGGCCAGCGTCGTCTTACCACTGCTCTCGGGGCCGAAGATCTCGACGACACGACCGCGGGGCAACCCACCCACGCCGAGCGCGATGTCGAGCGCGATAGCGCCCGTCGGGATGACCTCGATCGTCAGGCGCGAGTTGGCCTCGCCCATCTTCATGATCGAGCCTTTGCCGAACTTCCGGTCGATCTGGCCGATAGCAGCTGAAAGTGCTTTCTCTTTTTCCGGCGCGATTGCCATTGCGGGCGCTCCTCCGTTTGCCGTACTCACTCGTGCTTCTCCTTATGTGTCTCTACTATACGGGAGGGGTGCTGTTAACGCAACAGCACGCGAACCGATCTGATCTATTATAGCACACGCGTTCGCTTCGAACAAGCGTGTGTCACTGTGTAGTTTCGATGCATTGGAATGGGTCATGCGTGATGTTCTTTAAAAGCGAAGATGTCCGGTTCACAATTCACGGTTCACAATGCGCTCCTTTACTGCTTGAGACACGACGTAAGACGCCTGTAAGATTTGTTCGCTATGTATATACCGTTCAAGCGCTCCAAAAAGTTACGCTGAGGGCAAGACATTTTGCCGGTAGCAAATGTTAAGAGCGTGGTATCATTGAAGGAGTGTAGTAGAACCTCTGAGCGGAGAATCGTATGCAACAGCGCATTACACCGGGGGTAGGTCAGGAGTCGGTCTGGGATTATCCCCGCCCGCCACGGCTGGAACTGAGCCAACGGCGCATTCGTATCGAATTTAATGGTATAACCCTTGCTGATACGCAGGGCGCGTATCGCGTGCTAGAGACAAGCCACCCGCCGGTATACTACCTGCCGCCAGCTGATATTCAGATGCAGTATCTGATGCGCACTAACCGCTCCAGCTTCTGCGAATGGAAGGGGCAAGCAGCTTATTACACGGTCGCCGTTGGCGATAAACGCGCTGAGCATGTGGGCTGGTTTTACCCGCGCCCTAGCGCCGATTTTGCCGTCATTGCGTACTATGTTGCCTTCTACGCATCGGCAATGGACGCATGTTTTGTCGACGATGAGCAAGTACAGCCGCAGCCCGGCGATTTCTACGGTGGCTGGATCACCAGCGATATCGTTGGCCCGTTTAAGGGCGGCCCCGGCAGCTGGGGCTGGTAGTCGAGCGCTACCATATGTATGACTATTATGTGCTCGCCGATTATCGCCGACAGGTGAGCGATCTCTATCATGTGTACGTACGTCGGTCGACGATGCGCCGACAACATGCGCACGCTTTCGTCGCACACGCGATCAACTGTTCGCCAGCCATCCGCTCTCGGCGCTGAATGCGACGCAGCGCGCGCGGTTTCGTGGCTTGCAGTACTTTCCCTATGACCCGGCACTCGTCTTTGTTGCAGCGCTCGAAGCGCCAACGAATGATGCTATACTGTCGCTGCAGCTGCAAGATGATGGTCTTACCCATTTGCGGCGTGCTGGTCGTGTCACGCTAACGATCGGCGGCACAGTGGCAACCCTGACCGTGTTCTGGGTCACCGGCTACGGTGGAGGGCTCTTTTTGCCCTTCCGTGATGCAAGCAGCGGCAAGCAGACGTATGGCGGTGGGCGCTATCTGCTCGATACAATTAAACACGCTGACCTCGGCGGCAACGATGGCCGCCTCATCCTCGATTTTAATTACGCGTACAACCCCTCATGCGCCTACGATAGTCGCTGGCATTGCCCGCTCGCTCCCCAAGAAAACTGGCTCGCCATGCCGATTCTTGCTGGAGAGATGGACTATTCGCCAAATCCGGCGCACTAAGCGCCATCCGTATTTTTGCATCTGGCCTTGAAGGAGGCAGCTATGCCCAATCGTGAAATGATCGATCGTGTTGTTCGTAACGCCGAGCAAGATATGCGCTCCGGACGGTTGAGCCGCCGCGATTTCTTGCGCCTCAGCGCGCTGCTCGGCATCAGTACTGGCTCAGCGGTTGCACTGGCCGCGTGCGGCGCGGGCACAACTG
>JAAUTF010000219.1 GCA_012031775.1 Candidatus Altimarinota bacterium
AGATACCTGCTGGTAGCGCACCGGGGATACCACCCCGACCGGCATCGTCAGCAGCAACCCACAGCACCAAGTCGACATCGCCGTGCGCGCCGGGCTGCATATGGCAGCCACGAAAGGCGTTAGGGTCAAAAAGCGAAAGGAACAGCTGACAAAGGCGCTCTTTGCGAAAGCGCAGCCGTACCTGCACGCGGCTAGCCCCGGCAGGCACAATGAATTCGTGCTGAATATAGTGTACACGCGGCTCGGGGCTCACCGCGCCATGGATCTCAAGCAGAGTCTGAAGCTCAGCCATCGGGCACTCCCATGTTGCTTGCAGCAGGAGGTAGAATTCAGGGGTCAGAATTCAGAAGCGCGAGCGCATCACAACGCGCCTCGTGCCTTCAGATCCGCATCACACTTCACGACGGCATGTTAGAGCCGCTTCCCTCACCGAAAGAAAGCGGCTGCGAGCACCGTTGCAGCGCGCGCAGCCGCCTATTGGCCCTACTCCAATGCGTCGCGGGCGCGGTCTTCCGCCGCCTTCAGCGCATCCATGGCCGGCACATTGTTCAGCATCGACTCCTCCATCGCGGTCTGAATTTCCTTCGAGATCGCCGGCCAGAAGGGTGTTAGCGGAGCCTCGCGGGCGAACTCAAGCTGGCGGATAGTGGTGTAAAAATAGGGCTTCTCCTCGTAATAGCCCTGCTCTTCCAGCAGCTTGATCGAGGAGTAGCGCACCGGCCAGTAGCCGGTCTTCTCGCTCCAGTAGGCGTTCTCCTCAGGCGAGATCCACCACTTGATAAACTCCCAGGCTGCGGCCTTCTTCTCCTCCGGCACACCCGCCGGGATGGCCGCCGCCGCACCACCGGTGGGCACCGCTGTGTTAAAGCCCTCGGAGTGCGGCACGAAAGCCGTGTTTAGCTCGACCTGGTTGCCCGCCGCTGCGATCGCGCGCTCCACACCGCCCAGCGAAGCGGTGGACTGGAACATCATGCCGCCGCGATTGTTGGCGAATAACTCTAGCGTCTGGTCGTAGGCCTTGTCACCGGTCATCAGGCGCGCGTCTTATCCTGGTGGATCATATCCGTCCAGAGCTGCAAGGGCTCGGCCCCGCCCTCGGCAAACGTCAGATCGGTAAGGTCGGCGTTCATGATTTCGCCGCCGTTGCTCCAGACCATAGACTCGAAGTACCACCACGAGGGGCCGGCCAGGAAGCCATAGACCTCTTCGCCCTCGGCGGTCTTCAGCTGGGCGATCTTCTGCGCCGCCGCGCGGAACTCAGCCCAGGTCGTCGGCGGCTGTTCTGGGTCGAGACCAGCCTCGCGGAACAGCACCTTGTTGTAGTAGAGCACCGGCGTGCTGCGGTTGATCGGCATGGCGTAGACCTGGCCCTCCCAGCGCTGGTTGAGCAAGCCGGCCGGGACGAGATCCTCGGCATTAAATTCCGGGTCGTTAGTATAGAAGGGTTCCAGCGGCGTTAGTGCGCCGGCCGAGGCGAACTTCGGCGTGCCGTGGATCTCGATCTGCACGATCTCGGGCACATCGCCGCCCACCAGTGCGGCCTGGAACTTCTCCTGCACGCCGTTGTAGCTCTGCTGGAACACGCCCTCGACAAAGATCTCATCCTGGCTGGCGTTGAATTTGGCGATTTGCTCAACGATCACCTCGCCGATTTGGCCGCCGAGGCCGTACCAGAAGCGTACCACGGTGCGGCCTTCGGCGCTGGCAGCACCAGCGGACGGGGCGGCGGTAGCTTGCTCGGCAGCCGGAGCAGCGGTAGCCTGCGCAGACGCAGGGGCGGCGCTCGGGGCGGGCTGATCGGCAGACGGGCGCTGCCGCAGGCTGCCACCAGCAGCGACAACATAAACAGGGCCGTGAACGAGCGCATCAGCTTGAGCATCTTTCTCTCCCTCTCGCTTCTCTTATAACGACGATCGACGACGGAATATGGGCTGCGACCTTAGCGTCGCAGAGAACAATAGTCAGCCTTTTAGCCCGCTGCTGGCGATGCCTTTAACGAAATAGCGCTGGGCGAAGAGGAACAGCAGGATCAGCGGCAGCATACCCACCAGGCTGGCCGCTAGCAATTCGTTCCAGCGCGTGCCGCCCTCGAACTCGATAAAGCTGGCCAGGCCCATCGGCATCGTGCGCATCTCGTCCGAGTCGGTGACGATCAGCGGCCAGAAGAGGTCGTTAAAATGGGCAACGAAGCTGAACAGCCCGAAGGTGATCAGCGTCGGCACATTGAGCGGCGACCATCACATGGCGCATCACGCCGATGTGGCCGCACGCCGTCGAGACGCGCCGCATCGAGATAGTCTTGCGGCACCTGGAGGAACGACTGGCGTAGCAGGAAAATGCCGAAGGCGCTAGTGATGAAGGGGATGATCAGCGCCCAATAGGTATCTTTCCAGTCGAAGGCCGAGATCACCACAAAAGCCGGGATGAACGTCACCTGGATCGGCACCATAATCGTGGCCAGGATAATCAAAAAGATCGTATTGCGGCCCGGAAACGTAAGCCGGGCGAAGGCATAGGCGGCGGGAATAATCGTCAGGTACTGGCCAAAGAGAATCGCCACCGAGGTGAAGGTGCTGTTGAAGAGGTAGCGCCCGAAAGGTGCCTTCTGCAGCGCGTTACCGTAATTTTCCCATAGTGGCGGGCTCGGCAGCCACTGCTCAAAATTGAACACCTGGTTGAGCGGCTTAAGCGACGAGACAATCATCCAGAAGAACGGCAAGCCTACTAGCGCAGCCATCAGCAGCAGTACGGTATACAATCCACCCGCTGCAAGTAGCCCGGGCCGGTTGCCGACACCGCTGGCGAACAGCGGCTGCGAACGCACAGAACGACGGAGCATATCGTTTCCTTTGAGGAAAGGATGGTTGTCAACCGTTGGCGGCTTTGCCAGCAACAACTGATAACCACAACTCTTTCGCAATCTTGACCTAGTAATGCACCCAGCGACGGCTGAGCCAGCTCTGCAATGCCGTCAGGCCCACCAGCAACACCAGCATCACCACGGCGATCGCCGAGGCAACGCCGACGCGGTAGTTCTGAAAGCCTTGCTCATAGAGGTAGTAGACGAGCACGTTGGTGCTGTTCACCGGGCCGCCGCGTGTCATCACAAAGATCTGGTCGAAGTCTTGGAACGAGCCGATAATCGCGATCACGATCACAAAAAAGGTCATCGGCGAGAGCAGCGGCAGCGTCACATGGCGGATACGCTGGCCCAAGGAGGCACCGTCTACGCGCGCTGCGTCGTGCAGATCGGTGGGAATGGCCTGCAGCCCAGCCAGAAAGAGGATGGTGTAGTACCCCGTCGCCTTCCAGGCCTTCATAATGATCAGTCGCCGGCATCGCCCAGGTGGTGCTCTGCAACCACTGTGGGCCATCGATACCGAAGACACCCAGGCTAGCGTTTATCAGGCCGTCGACCGGATCGTAGAGAAAGAGCCACAGCGTAGCAATCGCGACCATCGGCGTAAGATGGGGAATGAAATACAGCGCACGAAAAAACGCCACGCCGCGCAGTTTTACATCGAGCACTAGCGCCAGCAACAACGAGAAAATTACGATCAGCACCACCGTGCCAACAGAGAAGACCAGCGTGTTGCGAAACACTTGCCAGAACTGCTCCGAGGTAAAAATACGCTCGAAATTACGCAGGCCGACGAACTCGGGGTTTGGCGCGATAAAATCCCAGCTATAAAGGCTCAGGCGCAGCGAATACACTACCGGAAACAGCGAGAACACCGCAATCACCAGCAGGGCCGGCAGAATACATAGATAGGCGGGAAGCCATTCGTTGCGGATTTTGCGCCGCAGCCGGTGCTGAGTCGTCACTACGGCTGTGCGCGGCACGCCCACATCGATCTCACGCATAACGCTCTCCCATTAACAGCTGTTTCAGCTTCGTTAGGCACAGCAAAGCCCTGCGCACTGCTACGGCACACAGACAGCACTGTCTTTATTGGCTGCTAATACGCTTCAGCTGGAACTGCACTAGGTGGTCGTAAGGGGCTGGTACAAACGCGCGGCACCGTGCGCTCGCACCACCAGTTGCGCCACAAACTGTTCGGATTGCTAGATAGACTGTGTACAGTAGGGTAGCAAATGTGTGTTAATCCCGGAGGTGAAAGCGGTTAAGGAAAAATTAACGCTCGGCTAAGGCGGAACATGTCTGGGTTCAAAGCCCTTTCCGTGGTTTTTGTCAGGCACTATAATGGTGAAGCGCTGTCCTGGTGTGTCTTATGCCCAAGAGCGGTCAGGAACGCCCTGCCTTCAGCAATCTTGCCCGATGAAAGGATACGCTACCGATGGTATCGCCAGAAGACCGAATTGCAGCCCTCGAGCAGCAGCTTGCTGCCGCTGAACTCACTATCACCCAGCTTCGGTCAGCGGAAGAACGCTACGCTTGCTGATCGCCAGCTTACCGATCGTCATCTACGCGATCGATCTCGCCGGGGTGTTACGCTTTCCGATGGCAAAGGCTTACAGGCGATCGGGCTAACGCCCGGGCAGGTTGTGGGTCAATCGGCCTTTGCGCTTTATGCCGAACTGCCCGAGATCGTCGAGCAGCTGCGTCGTGCGCTGGCTGGCGAAACATTCACCGTGGTGAGTGAAGTCGGCAACACCACCTTTGAAACATCGTACGCACCGCTGCGCGACGCCAAGGGCACGATGACGGGTGTACTAGGCATTGCCATCGATATCACCGCCCGGCTAGAGGCTGAGTCGCAGCGGCTCACCCTGCAAGAAGAGGTGATCCGCACGCAGCAGGCGTCGATCCGTGAACTCTCGACACCGCTGATCCCACTTGCCGACGATATTGTCGTTATGCCGCTGGTTGGAACGATCGACAGCCGCCGGGCGCAGCAGATTGTGGAGGTGCTGCTCGAAGGCATCGCCGCCAATCAGGCTGAGGTCGTATTGCTCGACATCAGCGGTGTGCGTATGGTTGATACCCAAGTTGCCGACGCGCTCTTGCGCGCGGCGCGCGCGGTGCAGCTACTCGGCGCACACATCGTGCTCACCGGTATCAGCGCCGAAATCGCCCAGACCATCGTCCATCTCGGTGCCGACATGAGCCAGATCGTTACCCAGGCCAATCTGCAATCGGGCCTGCGCTATGCGCTCGGGCGTTCACATCGTTCGTAGGTCTGAAGATCATAAGTAGAACATATGTTATAATTTAGCTCTACCTGATGGCGGCAAGCATAATCACAAGGAGAGCGTATGACCACGCACACCGAGGCAAAAGCGGCTGGCACCCCGACCTGGCTCGACCTGATGACACCTGACATCGATGCGGCGCGTTCGTTCTACCACAGCGTGTTCGGCTGGGAATACAACATCGGTGGGCCGGAGTTCGGCGGCTACACCACGGCACATCTCGCCGGGCGTTCGACAGTCGGGATGATGCAGTATCAAGCCGATGCACCGCCACAGCCAGCGAGCTGGAGCCTTTATTTCGCTAGCGAAGACCTTGAGAGCGATGTAGCGAAAGCGGTGAGTTTAGGCGCGCAGGTACTCTTCCCGACCGCAGAAGTCGGCGAGTTCGGCAGCATGACAACGCTGATCGATCCGGGTGGCGCGATGTTCAGCCTCTGGCACGCAGGCACACATATCGGCGCGCAGATGACGGATGAGCCAGGAGCAATGACATGGTACGAGTTGTATACGGCAGATGCGAAACAGTCGCGTGATTTCTATGCAGCCCTGCTGGGCGCGAGCGTGGATCTTATGCCGGGCGAGCTCGAGTACTATACGCTGAAACACGGCGAAGAGATGATCGCCGGTATTATGCAGATCGACCCGGCGTGGGGAGAGCTGCCGCCGCACTGGGCAGTCTATTTTCTAGTCGAAGACGTGGAAAAAGCCGTCGCTATGGTGACGATCAAGGGCGGCAAGGCAATCAGTGGCATTGACGACTCACCCTGGGGTCGGTTCGTCACCTTGCAAGATCCGGTCGGTGCAACCTTCAAAGTGATCCAGGAACCTACGGCAGGCTGATAACAGCAGAAGCATAAAACCGCAGAGGGCGCGGCGAACGCAGAGCTAACACAAACGCTCTGCGTCCGCCGCGCCCTCTGCGGTTATACTATAGCGGTGAGCAAGCCGCAGGTGAGATGCCTTAGGCTGTGGCGCGGCGGCGCTCGTTGCCATCCGGCAAGAAGATCGACAGCATAAACGACACAATGCTGACGATGATCGAGCCAAGCAGCGCCGTCCAAAAGCCGTCGATCTGGTAGGTAACGCCGAAGAGCTGCGTAAGCCAGCCGGCGAACATAAAGACGAGGGCGTTGATCACCAACATAAAAAGGCCGAGCGTGAGCAGCACCAGCGGGCAGGTGAGCAGCGTGAGAATGGGCCGGATGACGGCGTTGGCGAGGCCCATCGTCACCGCCATCACCAGCGCGCCGACGACTGCGTTCCCTTGAATGGAGATGCCGGGCAGGAACCACACCGCCGCATAGGCAGCGATGGCCGTGATCAGCCAGCGAAGCAACAGTTGCATCGTTTTCCTCCGTTATTTACAGCGACACAAAGCGAGCGTATCAGTTGAAGGTGAGACGGTGGGCTTGCGCCGGAGGTTGCAGGAAGTCGATTAAAACACGGCGGTTGTTAGTATAGCACGCATTGCACAATGAACGACGAGCAATTTCTTGAGGCTTTTGTCCGCATTCCATCACTGTCTGGCCAGGAAGCCGCCGCTGCGGCCTTTTTAGTCGCGCACATGCAAGGGCTTGGCGTTCGGGCTTTTGTCGACGCTGCGGGTAACGCGATCGGCGAAGTTGGCACAAGCGGCCCACTCGTGGCACTGCTCGGCCATATCGACACCGTGCCCGGCGACATCGCGGTGCGCGTCGCAGATGGCAGGCTCTATGGCCGCGGCGCGGTGGACGCCAAAGGGCCGTTCGCGACCTTCATCCGCGCGGCGTTGCGCGCACACGAATCGGGCAGGCTGGGCTGTCGGCTACTGCTGATCGGTGCAGTCGAAGAAGAGGCCGCTAGCTCCAAAGGCGCGCATTTCGTCAAAGAGCGCTACACGCCAGATTTCTGCATCATTGGCGAGCCGAGCGGATGGGAGCGTATCACGCTTGGCTACAAAGGGCGGTTGCTTATCCGCTATCGGCTGGAACAACCCTCGGCGCATAGCGCGGGTGAACTGCGCGCCGCTCCCGAGCAACTCGTCGCCTTCTGGCGCGCGGTCGAGGCGCACTGCCAGGCCTTCAACCAGGGCCGCGAGCGCGTCTTCGCGCAGATTTCGCCGAGCTTACGCCAGGTAGCCAGCGGCGGCGATGGCTTGCACGACTGGGTCGAAGGCACGATCGGCCTGCGTCTGCCCGAGGGCGTGGAACCGGCAGCGCTTGCCGAGGAATTGAGCGCCCTGGCAGGCGGGGCCGCGCTGCGATTTGAGAGCATGTGCCCGGCCTTTCGCAGCCCGCGCAGCAGTGCGCTAGCCAGCGCTTTTGTGCGCGCCATCCGCCACAACGGTGCCACCTGGCTTCTTGCACAAAACCGGCACCGCCGACATGAACGTGGTCGGCCCGGCTTGGGGCTGCCCGATCGTCGCCTATGGCCCCGGCGACTCAGCGCTCGACCATACGCCGAACGAGCACATCGAACTCGCCGAATACCAGCGTGCGATCGCCGTACTCAGTGACGTGCTGATCGCGTTGCATGTAAAAGCGCCATCCTAAACAGTCGATTGAGCCTCACAACGCCAGCACCGATGGCTTTGGGAACCATAAATAGGTGGCTGAATGCTGTTGCCCATTGCTACAGGCTTTACTCTTAAACTATTCTCTTTACCATTCTGCGACCGCCTACTACCATTGCCCAGCCCACTCGGGGCTCCGCAGCACTCTTTGCACACCGTGCGCAGTGGGCTTGGCAGCAGCAGGCTTGCCCATCTTGAGCCGACAGCGTTGCGCGCCTATGAGCGCTGCTTTACGCCGGAGACCATCCACGCGATCTACGAAGATTATCGTGCCAGCGCGAGCATCGACCTTGACCACAACTAGGCGAGCCGCTTCCTGCCTGAAGAGCTGCCCGAGGTGACTGCGTACACACTGCGAGGCTTTTTTGCCGATGGATAGAGCAGGGTGCGCCGTACCGCCAGTGCCGGTATGAGCCTGTAAAATGACTGCGATCCTGGGGCGCGGGAGCGAGCAGCAAATCCACCTAGCAAGCGCGACACCGGTTGAGGCCAGCATCGCGGTACGAATGTTGTCACTCACGGATTGGGCCAGCGCAAACCACCGTAAATACTGGGGGCACCCCACCGAGCATTGCATCGGTGGCCACCTGGGCCTTTCCATCGATCCACAGCTGACGCTCCGCTGCCGCCTTCAGCAGTGATGTGATGCATTACCGGCAAATAATGAGGCATAGAGCCAGAAGCGTAATGGTATGTTAGGGTCGTTGCTACTATATGTATCGGACATGAGTAGCAGGATCAATCGCGTGTGAACCACTGAAATGAGCTGCTGAAAGGACGATCTATGTATCCGTTTGCAAGGCTCTTCCCACTGCACAATAGGGGTCGCTTTGACCTGCGCCGCCTCCTACTGCTGCTGGTTATCGTACCATTGCTTCCTCTTCCTATCCAGCCGGTTGCTGCTGCACTCACGTTCGTGATCATCGATGACAGCACGGACAATGTTGGGCAATACACCTCCCTGGCGCTTACGAGCGATCAGCGTCCGGTGATTAGCTATCACGACTTCACCAATCGCGACTTGAAGTTGGCGGTCTGCGATACGCCCGCTTGTGTAAACCCAACGA
>JAAUTF010000220.1 GCA_012031775.1 Candidatus Altimarinota bacterium
GAATGCAGCGAAGGTAGCGGGGCAACGGCGGGGCGGCGTCTCTCCGGCTGGTCGATCGGCTGGGACAGTATGGCTGAAGTCGCCTTTTCTGGTCTTGCGCGTTATCCGCCGTCGCCAGCCGGGCGTATTGCTGCCAAGCTTCGGGCAACAACGTTCATCTCCTTCCAATCATGAATGCCTTTGCCTCACGCCTTTCTTCGCTGGCTCTCACTTTATTGCTCGGCGTCGCGGCCAGCGCAGTCCACGCCGCTGACAAGCTAAACGTCCTGTTCATCGCAGTGGACGACATGAATGCCGACCTCGCCTGCTACGGCAATCCGGTGGTGAAGTCGCCGAATCTGGACCGGCTGGCCGCGACCGGTGCGCGCTTCGCCAATCATTACGTCATGCCGCAATGCACGCCCACGCGCGCCGCGCTGACGTTAGGCACAACTGCTGCGCTGCGCGTGATGCAGGCGGGTAGTCCACCGGTGCCGCGCGGCCTCTGGGCGTACCGCGTGGATGCTGCGCACGCCCTGATCGGCGGTGCAACTAGCGAGGGCGGAAATGTCTTTCAGTGGCTGCGCACAACGCTGAAGCTCCACGACCCGGCGACGCTGGAAGCCGAACTGGCAGCGCTGGCCCCCGACAGCCACGGCCTGACGATGCTGCCCTTTCTGGCCGGTGAGCGCAGCCCTGGCTGGGCCGGCGATGTGCCGGCGACCATTCACGGCCTGACTATGGCCACGCGCCCGGCGGATATTGTGCGCGCCAGTTTAGAGGCCGTGGCCTATCGCTGCGCGCTGATCGCCGAATTGCTCGGTATACACGTGGGCGAGCAGCAGCTTATCGCCAGCGGTGGAGCGCTGCGTAACACGCCAACATGGTGCCAGATTCTCGCCGATGTGATCGGCGTGCCGCTTGTGCTCTCGGCGGAACCCGAGGCGACGAGCCGTGGCAGTGCCTTGCTGGCGCTGAAAGCGCTCGGTGTTATCGACAACCTCGACGCTCTGCCTGCTGCCGCTGGGGTGATCTTTGAGCCAAGCCTTACCAACTTTGCACGCTATCGCGAGGCCATAGCGCGCCAGAAAGCGCTTTATGGGAAACTGATCGAGCCTGCTTGATTCCTACGCGCCGTTGCCCCGGCACGTGCGACACAGCCCGAAAAAGGCGATGTGATCGAGCCGCGCTGTGAAGCCGTACTCGGCCTCGATTCGTGAACGTAGCTCATCTAGCAGGTCGACGCGTACTTCCGTCACCCGCTGGCAGCTGTTGCACACAAGGTGATGGTGGTGGTTGTGGTTGCTCGACAGCACGTAGACCATATGACCCTGGCCCAGGCTTGTCTCCGTCACCAGGCTGTGCTCGCTTAGCCAGCGTAGGTTGCGATAGATCGTCGCCATGTCGACTTGAATGCCCGCATGACGGTTCTTTATCTGCTCGCCGATCTCCTCGGCGCTCATATGCTGTTCATTCTTTTGCAGCACCTCGAGAATCAGCCGACGCTGTGTTGTCAGCCGGTGCCCGCGCGCGCGCAATTCATGCAGTAGATCGTTGTAGCTCACAGTAGCCTCGCCTGTCGCAGAAGTCGGGATTTAGCAGGACGAACCCTTGGAAAAAGCTTCTTCCCTGCCCACTGCTCTTGTCTTGCGGTCACAGATGCTTCCCTATTGTACGAAGCGGATCTTCTCGCGTCAATGCTCACTGATAAGCGCTCGCTGTCGCCACTTTGATGCATATGGATGAGGTTCTTGTGCGTCATCGATGCTCACTGCTTCGCCTTTAGCAGTTTTGCTGCCAAAGTCGCTACGAGCGAATATCTATAGTAACCCTAAACGGTTTGTGAAGAAGCTTGTGTCGTCGTGCGCAGCGTAGCCGCGCAGACGACACAGCCCTGAACACAACCTATTTGGGGTTGCTATATCTGAGCAAAAAGTGAACATCGAATGAGCAAGTAGATGCAGTTGCAAGTACTTGCAAATAGAACTACTATAAGCCTGCTGATTCATGATTTCCAAATAGGAAGGAGTGTGCCGCGTGGCTTCACGTTCGGTTCTGTTCTGCCTGATCGCGGTGATCGCCCTGAGCGCCTGTTCTGCCGCACCGCTGGCCCCGCGCCTACAGCTGTTGCGCCAACCACCGCTGCCGCGACGACAAGCGGCAAAATGAGTTGGTGCTGGCCATCGGCAGCGAAAGCGACGATGGCTACGACCCGACGCTCGGCTGGGGGCGCTACGGCTCGCCGCTCTTTCAGAGCAGGCTGATGCACAGCAACGTGATCCTCTTTGGCTGGGGCAGCCACGATGGCGCACTGCTGGCCCGCCTCTGCGAGCGCGTGATCGGTTTTGAAAGGCTGGAGTAGGTAGCACCGCAGAGGACGTAGAGGGTGCAGAGTTGTGGATGATCCGGCCCCTCCAAACCCCTCGTGACCAAATGGCGCGGCTTCGTGCTCTTCATGTGCTTCGTGACACAAAGAAGCTCCGCGCTCTCTGCGCTTCAAGATCGACTGGTGACGACGAGCGCCACACCGGCGGAGGCGACGACCAGGCCGAGTAGGGACAGCGGGCCGAGCTGCTCGCCGAAGAGCAGGTAGGCTTGCAGCGCGGTGGCGGGCGGTACGAGGTAGAACAGGCTGGTGACACGCGCCGTCGAGCGCGAGCGGATCAGCCCCATCAGCAGCAGAATTGCCCCCAGCGACAGCACTAGCACCAACCAGCTCAGCGCAAAGAGCAGCTGCGGCGTCCAGTCGATGATCTGCTCTTCGAACAGAAACGTTAGTGGGATCATCAACCCAGCGGCGGCCATGTACTGCACCGCCGTGCCGCCAAGCAGCGGGATCGCAGCGCCGAAACGCTTCTGATAGAGCGTGCCGCCGGTCGTGCTGAAGAGCGCGATCAGCGCCGCGCTCATCGTGGCCACCGTGATCGCCGGCACCGCGCCGCCCGCAAACAGCTTTTCGCTCACCACCATGCCGACGCCAGCCAGGCCGAGCAGCAGGCCGAACCACTGCCGAGCCACCACACGCTCGCCGAGCAAACGCCCGGCGATCAGCGCGCTGAGGATCGGTTGCAAGCTGACAATTAAGGCCGAAAGACCGGCAGGCATACCGCTGTCGATGGCAAAAACACGCCGCCCAGGTAGCCGCCGTGCAACAGCAACCCAACGACAGCGCTATGCCCCCATGCTGCCCGCGTGCTCGGCCAGGGCGTGCGCAACAGCGCGATCAGCAAACCCAGCAGCGTAACCGCGATTACAAAACGGATCGCCAAAAACGTGAACGGCTCGATATACGGCAGCCCGAAACGCGCCCCGATAAAGCCTGTGCTCCACAGCAGCACAAAGACCCAGGGCGCGAACGCCGCGAGGCTAATACTATTCGTACGCGGAATGGTCTCTTGTTGCATAAAATGGCTTTTTAGGAGCAGATTGTAATGAACCAGCGAACTATGCGTGTACTGCTGCGTACAGCAGTTCTCGCAGATGCCGCTTTTTTAACCGATGTGGTCATCAGCGCGACATTTGCACAAGGAAGATTTCCTGATGACATCGATCTAGCAGAGTACAGAACAGGGTTCGAGGAATGGACGCGAGAAACCGTCCTGGGAAATATCCCACATTGCACCCTCAGCGTTATCGAGTACGATGGTATTCCCATTGGGCGGTTACGCGTGCTGCGTGACGGCACCAGCATTACCTTGGCTGGCATACAGCTCTTGCCCGACTATCAAAACAAGGGTATTGGAACCACGCTTGTTGAACAACTCAAGCAAGAGGCAAACCTACAACATGTCCCGCTCTATCTATCTGTTGAAAAAGACAATCCGAACGCGCTACGCTTTTACGGGCGGCTCGGCTGCATCATCAGTGGAGAAGATGAGAAGGAATATAATCTCGAATATCATCCACGCGACAGTGATATTCAGCAATAGCTTTGCTCTTTAGTTCCTTAGTTCCTTAGTTTCTATAGCGGTGGGCACCACGATTGAGCTTGTGGTATGCTGATTGCGTATGAAAGCCTATTCTCTGGATTTACGCGAGCGCGTGTTGTCCGCCCTCGACCGGGGCATGCCGCGTGCAGACGTCGTCACCACCTTCAACGTCAGCCTCGCCAGCCTCAAACGCTGGCTTGTTGCGCGACGCGACACGGGCGATCTGGCACCGCGTGCCCCAAGCGGTGGCTTCGCGCCGACGATTACGCCCACCCACGACGAGGCCGTGCGTGCCCAGGTAGCCGCCTTTCCCGATGCAACGCTCGACGAGCACGCTGCCCGTTGGAATGCCGAGCACGGTACCGCTATCAGCCAGTGGACTATAGGTCGTGCCATGCGTCGCCTAGAACTGACGCGCAAAAAAAGTCGCTGATTGCGAGCGAACGCGACCCGTGGGATCGGGTCCGCTTTCTGGTCGAACAGCAGGACGTTGATCCGGCTGATGTCGTTGTGGTCGATGAGTTCGGCTCGAACCTCGATATGAGCCCGCGCTATGCCCGCGCAGCGCGCGGCGAACGGGCGGTTTCCTCGCTCCCACGTAACACCCCGCCCAACACCTCGACGATTAGCGCCCTCACGCTCACCGGGATGGGGCCGTGTCTGATGACGGTTGGTGGGGTGACGACGCCTCTCTTCGAGGCCTATATCGAGCACGTTTTGGGGCCGACCCTGCGTCCGGGACAGATCGTGATGCTCGATAATCTGAGTGCCCATAAGAGTGCTCGCCTTGAGGAGTTGGTGGCAGTTCGTGGTTGCCGCTTGTGGTACCTGCCCGCCTACTCGCCAGACTTCTCGCCGATTGAACTGGCGATTTCCAAAATCAAGGGCGAGTTGCGACGCGCAGGCGCACGAACACGCGAGGCACTGGAGCAGGCCGTTGCACACGCGTTGACGCACATTTCGCCTGAGGATGCCTGTGCGTTCTTCGCACATTGTGGTTTTCGCTTCCGCCCTGACCTGGCTCAATGGTTCTGCTCTTAGCTATAAGGCCGACCAATCCAGGCGTAGCAAGATCGCCGATAAGGGGATGAGCAGGAAAAGCAGCAATGGAGCGGCGAGCAGCCACACCACTACCCCTTCGCCGCGCCAGCGCCGATGCGTGCGGACGCGAACCGTACCTTGAGAGATGGATGACTCCATAACAACTACTCGATCGGGATAAAGCCGTACTGCACCAGAATGGCTTGTGCCTCTGCCGAGCGCACAAAGGCGATAAACGCCTCGGCCAGCGCGGGGTTTGCGCTATCAGCTACTGGCGCAATCGGGTAGTTGGCGATCGTGTTCAGATTGTTGGGGATCGCGATCTGCTGAATGTTGGCGGCTTCGAGCGCAGCGTCGGTCGTATAGACAATGCCGGCATCGCCTTCGCCCAGCGCGATTTTGGTGAGCACCGAGCGCACATTCTCTTCGAAGCTTACGACATTCGCCAGCACTTGCTCGGCAAAGTCTGCGCCGAACTCCGGTTGTTCACTGGCTTTGGTGAGAAAATCGCGACTGTACTGACCAACCGGTACGGCTTCATCAGCGAGAATAAGTTGCAGGCCGGGCGTGGCGAGATCTTGCAACGTGACAATGTTGCCCGGATTGTCGTCCGGCGTGATCACCACGAGCACATTACTTACAAAGATCTCCTCACTGCCTGCCGCAATCCGCCCGCCCTCAATGGAGGCGCGCATCTGGGTTGCGTTGGCCGATGCGAAGACATCGGCAGCGCGCCTTCGTTGATCTGTGCCGCAAGTTGCTGAGAACCAGCGAAGTTATACACGATCGTCGTGCCGGGATTGGCCGCTTCAAAGGCCGTTGCGACTTCTTCAAACGCATCGGTGAGCGAGGCGGCGGCGAAGACGGTAATCTCCCCGCTCAGCATTGCCGGCTCCGGGACAGCGGCGGGTTGGGCTGCCTGAGGTGCGTCGCCGCAAGCGGCAAGCAGCAGACCGACCATGCTTACGAACAGCAACAGACGTACAGATCGCACACGGCCTCCTTGGTACACTGAACCGGCATAAGGGCGGCTCGTGAGCCGGCCCGGCGAACGTAACGATAGCAGCTCCCTCGCCCGCCTGGTAACGAATAACCAATACTGATTTAATCAGCAAGTGTGACGGTGGTATTATGGCATCGCTTCGCGTGCCTGTCAATCACGGTGTACTGCCGCGTCTGGAGAAGCTATGAGCCCGATGGTCAAACTACCGCTGAGCATGGAATATGCACTGCTCGGCTTCCTGCGCGACGAACCGTCCTATCCATACCAGGTGCATCAGCGCCTCGAACAGACGCCGATGTTGCACCTGGTGTGGCAGATCAAGCAGCGCCAGACCTATGCGCTGCTCGAAAGGCTGGAGGAAGCGGGCTTTTTGGAAAGTAGTACGGTACTGCAGGGGCGCCGCCCGCCCCGGCGCATGGTACACCTGACGGAGCGCGGGCGAGCAACGTTTACGGAGTGGCTGGTGCAGCCGGTAGCACACGGGCGTGAGTTTCGCCAGGAGTTTATGGCCAAGCTCTATTTTGCCCAACGGACGAACGTAGCAACCGTAGTGGCGTTAATTACGCGCCAGCGCGCAGTGCTCAGTGAGCGCCTTGCGGTATTTGCGGAACAGCTTGCTGCTCCGACCGCCGCAGAGCCGCTTGATCGGCTGGTCATCCAGTTTCGCGTTGGGCAACTCGCTGCGACATTGGGCTGGCTGGATCAATGTGAAGCAACGGTGTGCGTGACTCTTGACGTCTGATTCGTGCACCCGGCATCAGGCATCCGGAAACGTCACTGGGTACCAGCACTCGGCATGCTCAATGCTGTATGCCAATGATCTTGCAGTTGCTCGACATCGCCCGTGCGACCTTCAACAACCACCTGATCGATACGCAATGGATGCTCGCCCAACTCGGCGAGGAGCCGCCAGGAAGCCCGTACAACGGCGATCAGAACGATTGAGTCTCCGCTGATGTCTGACTCCTGCCGTGTACCTCCTGCGACCTGTCGCTCGACGGAGTACATGGTTCACCGTTCGCTTCACGCGCCGCGCCGCCGATAAGCCACCAGCGCCAGCACACCGATCGCTGCGACACGTGAAGCCCAACCGAAACGGCAATCAGCGTGGGCAGTGAGCGGTCGTAGAGCAGGCCGAGGCGGCGCTGCCGAGGAACCACGCACCGCCATACCAGGCGTTGAACAGGCCGTACGCCGTACCGCGCCGTTCCGTCGGCACGAGTGTCGCCACGGCTGCCCGCAAGATCGACTCCTGCGCGCCCAGGCCGATGCCCCAGAGCACCATACCGAGAACCACCAGCACCGCATTGTCGGAAAAGGCGAGCGGAGCGAACCCGGCGGAAAGCAGCGCCGCAAGCGCAAGCGCGCTGTAGCCAATTCGATCAAACAGCGCCCCAAAAATCAGCGCGGCCCACCGTTCATCGCGATATGAAGCAGTTTTGTGGGGTTCAGCGCTGCACGGTGCACGGTGAGCGGGCGCAACGCAATCATATTGGCTAGTCCCTCCGCACCTATCTGCGCCTGATTTGGCACAAGATCGCAACTAGCGCATCGCGCTTCACCACCAAGATGGATAGCATTCGTCCTACGCTACAACAGTTTCTGTCTGACCCCAGCGCGGTCTTGTCTGGCTTTCCACAGGCAGGAATATCTCACGAGCGCGCAACCGCGTAAGGCCTATCACTATCACCTTTGAGATCTCCCGCTGGGCAGATCTCTCATACGGATTTATGTTTGTGCCGTGCCCGGTCTGGATGCAAGGCTTCCAGATCATCACCGCTGCCGGCAAGTCGGGCGAGCGAGCTTATCGTTCGAGTGGTGTCCATCGTTTTCCGCCAGGAGGGGTTAGAGCAACTACTGGTTACTGTTCCGCGACGCTGCATGCTTCTGATGCATCCCCAGGGAAGCCGCACGCTCGCCGACCGTGCAGCGCTGCTCGCCGATCTCCACGAGAATAGATTTGCTGTTAGTCTTTATGAGCAATCGGAGCCGGTACGCGCGCAAACAGCGGGCGTGATCGGCGGCGCACACGATCTCAGGAGGCAACAGTGCGTCACGCAACTCCTCGCAGACGCACCCCTGCGAAACGTTCTCTGCGCGATCACCTTCTTCTCTTAGCACATCCTCCGGTGTTAGTGGGCGATTCTGGATCTGGTGTCCCGCCCGCGAGAAAAAGCTGCCTGTCGTCTTACACCTCGAGGGAGTCCGGCAGGTCATCGGCCTGATCCGGCTCGTACACTACTGCTTCTGCCTGAACCTGATTGTCGGCTTTGAAGTGTGTTTGCTCGAATCGGTAAAGAGTTCGCCGCTATCCGTCTCTGTCATTGGATTGCCTGGGGCAGGCTAACAGGGGTAAGCCTAAGCATGATTACTCTTGCCCCTATCCGCTCGCCCATGCTACACTGCCTGCATAGCGACCGGCGGCGCTGCCCACCGGCTTCCCGCTCCTCGGCGCACTCCCGTTGATTTGCAAACGTTGACCACGCCGACGAACGCGATGCTGCTGCCGCAGTCCTGCCGGGTGTACCTTGGTACAACGCATAGCCGATAGCCGGTGAGCGCTGATGGCGCTGGGCCGGATCACTGTCTTTCGCCTCGCGCCGTTCGGCGCATTGAACCGCTTTGTTCTCACCTCTCTGATGGCCCCGGGCTTGCGCCCCGTCGCTCGTTGCACGTCGCAGCGGGCGTTTTTGTGTGCCTGATTGCAGGCGGCTCCGCCCCTGCACCCCGCTGGATGGCGTGCGCCCTCCAGACCACCCGCATCTGAGCGCGCTCTCTCTGCTGTATAGCCCGTTGCCATGCCCGTGCG
>JAAUTF010000221.1 GCA_012031775.1 Candidatus Altimarinota bacterium
GGTCGCTGCCTTCTGCCAATACGCGGCATCCGCCTGATTGATGTTTTGCCGCCAGATGCACTGCATCGTCAGCAGCAGCAATATGCGGGAACTTGACTTCCGTCACCCCGCTGACCCGGAACTGCTCCACAAAGGATGGATCGGGGTCTTGCGCCTGGCTTGCGGTCGGCGGAAGGAACGCGAGGGCACTGGTGAACAGACTGGTGAGCAGGATGGCGCGGAACGTCGTGCTGGTCACGGCTGCACCTCCTCGACGACGACCTGATCGAAGCGGATGCCGCCCAGCGCGCGCGTCAGCAGGCCAACCCGTCCGGTGGGGAGCGGCTCGGCGTCGGTGACGCGGGCCAGGATCTGATCGTCGAGGCGTGCGACCAAGGTGGTTCCTTCCATAGCGAGGCGCAAGGTCTGCCAGGTGTAGCGCGGCAGCGCAAGCTGCGTCTCCTGCGCAAGGATGCGTGTCTTCCCGTCGATGACCTTTTCCAGCAGCACCGTGGCAGTGATACTGGACTCGCCATCGCGTTGGACGCGCAGGCGGTAGAAGCTGTTGTTGTGATAATGGCTGATGAGACCAGCCGTGCCGTTGTATTGGTCGTACACAGCAACCTGGATCGCAGTCGCCGCATTGGGGCTGATGAGCATCGTTATGCGCGGGCTGATGTTGTCGGCCGGGTGCGTTCCAGCCTGGACGATCCCGATGTCGCGCACGAGCCAGCGCCCGCCCTCACCAGGCAGGGTAGTGGGTGCGTCGATCGCCTGCCAGTCAGCCAGGAGATCGGTCGGAGCAATGGTAGGAAGGGCCGATGCCAGGGCGGGCGACTGGCCGGGCGTCGGCGTGGGTGGGAAGGCGGGGTAGGTCAGGAGCGGTGTATCAGGCGCTGAAGCAGCACCGCGCACGAGCATGCTGCGCGTGCCAAGCAGCGTGAGGAATCCAACGATGAGTGCGAGCAGGAGTGGGATGAAGGTGCGATGCTGCTGCATAGGGTTCCAAAACAGTGCGGCCTGTGCGGACGGAGCAAGACGCTCTCATCCCCACAGGCCGCACTCGGTTTAACGCCGCTGTGCGCGGCAGAAGATTGTCGTCGCGTTACCCGTCGTTCGACGGCGTCTCCTGGGGTTCGTACTGCCGCAAGATGCGCAACACGAAATGCACATCACGGCTTGGCCATTGGGCGTTCACGCGCTGTAAGCGCTGCCGCAATACCTCCCAGGTCGTTCGCGGAATGACCACCATCTCTGATTCTGACCGGGTACTGCCGTCACCGGGGCGATCCTCACCTGAGCCTGCACAACGAGCCATACGCGCGCCTTATGAGACACAAAAGCGGCCTGCTCGGAGCTACCTGCATACGCAGGTATCCGATCGGGCCGCACTCGGTTTAACGCCGCTGTGCGCGGCAGAAGATTGGCAAGCAGTCCACATCGACTGCTTCTACTATACCGGCGATCTGGCCCACTGTGGTAGAGGGAGTTGATAGGAATGCGTTGCTATTGTGACGTGAACAAAGGTACTAATACTGCGCATGCCTGTGGTACTGGCAAGCGCACGGATCGGGGTGTCGTAGGGTGGAATGCCGCGCCGGGGCGGGATTGTGGCGCATCCGTGTGTAATTATGAGCGGGTTACCGCCGCTCACCCTCGATGAAGCAGCACAGGTAGAGGCCCTGGCGCGATCGATGCGGTGAACCGACAGTGATGGTTGTCTCCTGTACTGCCAGTCCACACAACCTCTAGACTCATGTCCACCAAGCTTGCAGAGGGTGCGTACGTGCTACAATGGCTGTGGCATCGGCGCAGGCGCGGTGCAATCGATACCCCTACAGGACGTGAGGGCGAACATGAGTTCCTTTCAGATAACCTACCCACCAGCTTTACTCACCGTGGTACAGCAATCGCCGGAGCAGCTGGAGCGCCTGGCACGCGAGGCGCTGCTCGTCCGTCTGTATGACCTTGGCGAGTTGTCATCAGGCAAAGCAGCTGAACTCCTGGGCATCACGCGGCGCGAGTTTCTTGATCTCCTCGGTGCCTATCACGTATCGATCTTCGACGACGACGCGGATATTCAGGCCGAGCTGCAACGTGTGACAACGGCGCGCCATGGATAGCCATGTCCCACTGATCGCGGATACCACACCACTGATTACCCTGGCTGGCGTGGGTCTCTTCAACCTGCTTCCGCGTCTGTATGGCACGCTGACGATTGCCGACGCCGTAGAGCACGAGTTTGCCGCGAAGCTACAGCCTGGCGATCTCGATCTGCGAAGCCTACCCTGGCTCACCATTCGGGCGATCGACGTGCCCGTTGAGCTTGCAGCGCGCCTCGATAGAGGCGAGGCCGCAACCATTGCCCTGGCCGAACTCCTTCAGCCACGTCTCGTGTTGCTCGACGAACGCCGTGGCCGACGCATCGCAGCGGAGCGCGGCTTGCCGATCATTGGCACAGGAACGGTGCTGGTGGACGCGAAACGTCAGGGCCTCATTCCGGCCTTAGCACCAGTGCTTGACGCCATGGTTGCCCAGGGCCGCTATCTTTCATCGCAGCTGCGGTTGACACTGCTCTCTGCGGCGGATGAACAAGAAGATGAAGGATAGCGAATCAGGGATGCAACAACAGGCGGCACGTATGTTAGTCGAAAAGCATCTTCTATGGCTGTTCAGCACCATATCGCGACTCGCCCCTTTCAATATGAAGACATCGTGATCATGCATCAGCGCCCGCTGTGGGGAACGCCGCACGTCGCGATTCCTCATGTGGATAAGGGCCTTGCGGCGATCACCGCTGATGGCACGCTCGTTGGCTACTACGGATCGGGGTGTCGTGGGGTGGAATTCCGCGCCGGGGCGGGACTACTGCGCATCCACGCGTGACGAGATTGATGGCTTGCGCTTGGAAGCATGGCGCCGTATACTGTCTACATTGTCTACGTTGTCTACATAGGAGGCAAGACCATGCCACAGACGAAGACTCTTTCAGCACGAGTTCCGAAAGAATTTCTTGATGAGGTAGATATGCTTGCGAAGGCACTGAATCGTGATCGTGCGTGGATTGTCGAGCAGGCAGTACGCCAGTATGTGCAGGCTGAGGCTGCGTTTCTTGCTGCTGTCCAGCAGGGGCGATCTGACATCGCAGCAGATCGTTTTGTGACTCATGAAGCGATGGACGCCGAGCTTGATTGGATTGATGCAGAGGTCGATGGTCGCCCATGAACGTCGTCTGGTCGGAGCAGGCCCGGCAAGAGTGGGCGACACAATACCGCTATTATCGGCAACGCAACCCTGATGCGGCCCGACGTATACGCCAAGCTGTTATGGACGGTGTGGAGCGCCTCCGTGCATATCCGAAGATGGGAAGACCGGGGCGAGTCGCAGGAAGCCGTGAATTGGTGATCAGTGGTACGCCGTTCTTGCTCGTGTATGATGAGAACCCGGCCCGTGTGGAGATCTTGCATCTCTACGATGGACGGCAGCATTGGCACGGTGACGAATAGCATGTACGAGATGGAGCACACATATAGTAAAGAGGCAAGTGTCAATGAGCACGACCTACTGATGCTTCCCAAGAGGACTCCTACAGGGGCCGCAGCGCCAAACAGAGGAAGATTGTATAGGGAACTCCCGTCAGTGAGGCCGTGGAGGTATCACTCCGGGTTATTCGGGTCGGACGGTGTCTCGAACACGAGCACGTCGGTCACGTAAAGGATGTTTTCCACGCGACGGTAGGTGACACGATACACCACGTGGGTATCGTAGGCCGAGGCGATCCATTGGAGACGCCCGGCGGGGGTGCGGTTCCAGGGCCGTCCGACCTCACCATCAGCCAGCACAATGGCACGAATCAGCCGACGGGCTTGGCCGCGCTGCGGCTCCGTAAGTACGGCAAACTTCACCGCAGCGCGGCGGTCGAACTTGATAAGCATTTAGTCCTAGTCCTCGAACGGCCAGCCGTCGAACGTGATCTCGCCGGTCGGTTCGAGCGTGTCTGGATCCACCACAAGCCACCCGTTGGCAATCGCATCATCGATTCCGGCGTCGATGTCGGCGAGGAGGGCAGCGCTGGCAGGCGGGGTGAATTCAGCAATCGTCGCGGGCGGTAGGTGGAGTGCGGCGGCAATCTGGCGCATCGTGGGGATTTCTGCCCGCCCTTCGAGCGCTCGGTAATACGTGGACGTACTCACGTTGAGTGTCCGCGAAAACTCGGCGACCGTCTGATAGCGGTTCCGGCGAATATCTTCGAGTGACGTAGCAATCTGCATAGCCTCCTCCGTGCATGCGCGTTTGATCGTCGTTGTATTGTACACGAGTAGTCGTTTATGTGTCAAACCTCCGCGCGCACCCGTATCACGACGCCGCGCCAAACATCAAGGTTGCCACGTTGTGTGCCGCCACTGTTCGACGAAGCCGTTCACCGTAGTGACGTAAGCGTTCGTATCGTTCTCGAACGAGGGCGCGTAGACTGGCAACACATCGGCGACGGTTTTGTGACCACGACCCTGGATATACTCCACATCGATCAGGCGATACCAGTCGCGACTACCTGTTTCCCAATCGGGGTAATCGCGCCAGCGCCTCCATACACGTTGGATAGCCCGCGCAGCTGACATTGCCGATGTTATGCGTCGTTTGACTGTTACGTGGGGTGCTCGCATCGTAGACTTTCATCCCGTCCCAGCGCGGGTTCGTGCCAGCACTGCTCTCGACGATGAAGAAGGCAACGGCATACGCGGGAGCGATGCCGACTTCGACACCGATCTGATGCCAGAACGAGCCGGTGCCGCGCGCAAGGCCACATAGAGCGTGTCGGGGTTGGCGATATGATCCGGGTCGAACAGCGCGGCGTTGGTCGTCGTGGATGGATGGTCGAGCAGCATAACAATCTCCTGAGCGGGTCGTGGTCGTTGCACGGTTAGAAGGTGGGGCCGTTGCGGAGCAGTCCTTCGAGATGATGGGTGACGGGGGTGGGATCGGGCGGCGGCCAGTGCCGCTCGATGTGTCCAATGCAGGACACCTGCCCCTCGGTGATCACTTGCCCATAGAACCGCACAGGCACCCACGCGCCAGTCGCGCGCCAATAGGGCAGGAGACTCCCATCGTGACCGGCGAACCTTGCAGCAGCGCGGCGATGAACTGGACATAGCGCGCCTGGTCGTCGGCGTGGATCAGTGCGATGAAGGTGGGCAGCGCGATCGACGCGCCTGCACCCGCACCAGCCACCGTGGGGCAGGCAAGGTGGGCCTGCAGATCACCGCGTGTATCGACGATGCGCCCGTGCCGATCATCGTGAACACAGAGCAGACCTGGCACCTGGGCGAGCAGGTGCGCGGGATCGGGGGCGAGCGAGTGGGCAGTTTCAACGTCCATGAATGGTGCTCCGTGCGCCGCAGACGGCAACAACAAAGCGGCCTGACTAGATTGCGCAATTACGCGCATCCAGTCAGGCCGCACTCGATTGTACGCCGCTGTGCGCGGCACAATCAGGCAGTGAAGGCATGGCTCGACTGGTACACAGCGAGCTGCCACACCAAGTGCTCGGCTACCTCAGCCCCTATGCGATCGGGCCAAGGAGAAGCCGTTGGCGTTCGACCCGCCCAACCAGCGCGTGCGAGCGGCATAGGTCGTACGCGCAGCGACGACCTCACTACGCGCAAGCCTGTGGCGGAGTAGCGCCCCACGCCCAAGGACGATAAGGCCTTCAAGTGGTTTGACAAACGGGGAGCATTACAGGCGCTGTCAGACACATTCGTACATTAGCGACCACTTCCGGGCATCTGTATGTTAAATCGTGCTTCTAAGAATACATTCAGTTGTTCTGTGTATTCAGGTTCATTTCTAATTGAGGCTAAATACTCTAAATTACCTGTCCAATATACGTCAAATTGCTGCTGCACTGGACTATGTATAGTCATTCGGCCATCGCCGTAAAAGCCGTATCCTCGTTGATCCCACAAAGCAGGGCCAAACACGGCTTTTCCGGATTGTGTTGAAGCAGTAATTTGTCCTTCCCAAGCAAAAGCGTTCTCAGAAGCACAAAAAACACCATCTGGCGAAAAGTCAACTTCAATGACATTATTGCGGATAGGAAGTATATCCCCTTCAGGGCAATTATACATTATCACCAAAAAACCTTGATAATTGTCGGGGATTATCAAGTGCCAGTCTGTTTTCTTTGATAAATCAGCATAACTACATTGAACTAATTGGAATTCTAATAAAATCAATAGCATTAATACTACAACCCTACGATTATTTTCTCGTTTGTAACGTAAAAAGTTCTTGATCCCACATCTTATAGCCATTGATATCCCTCATTGGAAGTTTATTTGGTAGCGGTAAGGGAGCATGAATTTATCCCATTTCCCACAATTGTGTGACGTTTTCCTGCGGTCTCTATGTTCCGGACTCTAATGAGGTTATTCAGTATTATACCATTGGAAATAGTTGCCGGTTCTCCAGGATTTGCCGGTATTTTACACGACCCATGCCCAAATATAGAGAGGTGGTGGCGCAATGACGGGGTCAGTGTATACTGAAACACAATCGTGTTCTTTGATAGGTGTAAGGAATTTTCATCGTGACGTGTCCACATTGTGGCAGTGACCGCCTCGTAAAAAATGGGTTTGGCTCGAACGGAAACAACGCTTTACATGCCGCGCATGCAATCGACCGTGTCGCGAGTCGCCGTCACCAAACGGCTATCCAGCGGAGCGCCGCGCCGAAATCCTCCGCGCGCCTCAAGAATGAAGCAGTGTACACGGCCTCGAACGCACCTTCGGCGTCTCACGCAACACGGTCAGCACGTGGCTGCGAAAAAAAGGGCTTCATTACCACCCCTAAGTTCCACCGTGTTGCCGCCTGACCCACGCGACCCCGCCAGCGCTGATCGTGAAATTGATGAAGTCTGGTCATTCGTCGGGAGCAAAAAACAGGCTGTTTACATCTGGGTTGCGCGGTGTCGTACGACCCGTCACGTGGTCGGATTGGCGCTCGGCGACCGCAGTGCATGGACGTGCCGCCGCTTGTGGATTTCGATCCCCTGCGCCTATCGCCGGGCTTCTGGTATACGGATTTCTGGCAGGCATACCAAGCGGTTATTCCAGACGGCCAACACGTCGCGGGCGGCAAAGAAACCGGCCAAACCAATCATATCGAGCGGTGGAACACTACACTGCGTCAGCGGATTGGGCGCGTTGTGCGCAAAACCCGCCCGTTCTCGAAATCGTTTGTCATGCACTGAATCTGTTTACACCTTTTTGTTCATTGCTATAATTTGGAGATTGCCATCCGCCGGGCTTGAGCCACTACCCCGTTAGTGTACAGCATTTGCCTGATTTGTCTAGATAACAGGCTTGCAAATACCGCCTAAGGTTCCCACGGTGTTTCTGGGAATATTCGTGGTAGATATCCTAAGATGTATCGTTTGTCCAGAACGTACCAGCTTGCGGGGTTTCTTTCCGGACAGACCGTGCCATCTACATCAGAGAGATTAACCACTATAGGATCAAAAGTTATTGCTGGAATGGTTAATGCAATGGGGTTAGTTCCTCCTGCATAATTGGGATCGCTTCCTCGAAAACCAATCCCCTCGATTGCAATTTCATGGGATGGATAGGTACCAGTATCTCCACCTACTACAAGGCGTTTTTTGTCCAGATCAAATACTAGATTATAGTCGTAAATAATAGGAGGTGTACCAGGCGGTGTTAAAGGGTTAGGTCCTCTATTTTTGATCCGCGCGAGAATATAGTTACCATCTCTGGCGACTTGGATTACTGCTTCATCGTTCGCTTGTTTACTATTACTTTGTATATTACCGCTCCAGTCTACATAATGTACAACGGTAAGGCCAACACCAGATATATCAGAGCCTTCAACATAACCAGAAATACTCCCTGTGTCGATCACAACTTCAGCCCATATTCTAGCGCTTGGGCGGGGGCGTGCAAAGTCGTAAAAGTCTCGATTATCTCCTTCCCATAGCCCTGAAAAGAATTTTCCTTCTTGGTAAAAAAACTTGAGGCTGGCAGGTTTTATAAAAGCCGATGTCCATATCCTATAACGTGCTAATCCTGTTGGATCAATCGAGTTAATGGGATCATTTTCGGTATAAGCATACTGATGCAGCGAACCTGGCTGTTCCGCCCAGCCCGCAAACGGGTCGCGGCTGCCAAATCGTCCTTCCCCCGTATCATACCACGCGCGCGGAGATACACGGCATCGCCGACCTGGCGTTCGCCGGTGAAGCCAAAGGGCGCAATCGCGCTGGTCTCAACGGTTCCAAAGGGCGCATACGTCGCTGTCGCAAGCGCTGCACCAGTATCGTTGAGCGTGGCGCGGACGCTGCCGAGGGCGTCGCCGAGGTACCAGCGCCGTTCACGGCGCGCAGCCGTTCATGGCCATAGACGTAGCGCGCGCTGCCGTCGTGCAGGATCTGGCTTAGGGGCGATGCGAGGTCTTGCACGTAGCGCGTGCTGTTCTCTTGCACCAGCACGCCATCGCCGTTGTACTGGTAGATGCTGCTGTCGGCGCTCGTCTGGCGATGCAGCGCGTCGTAGGTGTACGTTGTGGTGCCGTCGCTCAGCAGGTTGCCTGCGGCGTCGTAACTGAAGCCGATCACCTGGTTGGCGGCGTTGTAACTGCGGTTCTGCACCTGGACGCCGTCTTCCCACGCGTCGGTGCGGTTGCCTGCCAGATCGTAGGCGTAGCCGTAATCGGTGCCCACGCTCGCATCGGCCCCGGTTAGGCGTAGCAGACCATCGT
>JAAUTF010000222.1 GCA_012031775.1 Candidatus Altimarinota bacterium
GTTCATGGTGCTCAGTAGTTGTGAGTGCTGTTTTCGGCGGGCAAAGCCGCCAAAAAACTAGCACTCACAACATTCTTTAACGCACATCGCCATCCGCGCCCAGATACGCCACGGCGCGCACGCCACGATAGAGCACAGCACTATAGGTCGTCTCGAGGGTCGCCCCTGGCTCCAGGCGGCTGGCCGTGCCCTGGGCGATGGCGTCTTCGAGACGGTAGGGGTAACCGGTGCATGGTTCTAGGATCGTTGTGTAGTGGCCGCGCCAGCCACCATAGGCACCAAAAACCCAGACGGAGCGAAAAACTGCTGGGTCGAAGGCAATGCCGAAGCCGCTCTGCGTGGCGGTATCGGTGAGCGCGCACCAGCCGGACTCCAGCTCGGTAGCATAGTAGAAGTCGCAGGTGGCCGTTTCGTACGGCGGGATCTGGCGCATATCGATGTCGCCAGTGGGGCCGGGTGCGCTAGGCCAACTGAACTTGGTAGTGCCCTGTGCCAGACGCTCGTTGAAGAGATCGCTGGTGCGCACCGTACACGATGGCAGATCGATGCGTGAGGTTGGGCTGACGCGCAGCGCGGGGTGCATCTTCCAAAGAAAGTCGATCGGGCGCAGGCCCTGGTTGTGAAGACGCTGCCGAATGCGGAGCAGTGGCTCGTCGGCGCGCAGCACAATGCGCTTCTCGTGATACGTGGTTGTCACCACACCGGCGCGGCGCAGCGTGACGACTGCTGCGTCATTTTCGAGATCGACGTGCCAATCAAAGGGCAGCGCCCATAACTCGCCGTGGTCGGGGTAGTTATCGCCACCGACAGTCGTGGGCGCGTCGTTGGGGAAAAGATCGTCCCAACCGCCGCAAAACCAGTCGTCGTAGGTGGCACCGTAGACAGCGGCGCGCGGCGGGACACGCGGGTTGTGCCAGAGCAGCTCGCGGTCGGCGAGTTTGTCGACGAGCGACCAGATTTTGCCGCCCAGATCGGGCAATAACACGGCGCGCAGGTAGCGGTTCTCCAGCACGAGCGCGCGGAAGCCGTAGTAAGTCCAGTTGGTTTCGAGTCTGACGCCTGTGTTTTGCATGGTAATGCGGGTACAGCATGCTGCGCCCGTACGTCCGGTTCTGCGCTCTACACCCGCTCGATCTCGACGATCGCTGCGCTCATTTCGGGCAGCGCGATGAGCACGCCTTCGCCCTCGATCGCTGCGCCGCTCATGGTGCTATCGCCGATTTCGCTGATACTAACGCGGTACATTGCGTCTGCGTGCAGGCCGCGTGGGTGGAAGCGCGCTCGGGCACATCGCCCTGCGCGCGATAGACCATCACCACGCTACGTTCCTGATCGGGCGCGACAGCCTGAATAGCGTCCCAGCCCCAACCCAGGCCGCCGACGTTGTAGCGTGGTGGGCGCAGATGAATGATTTTTGCATCACGGATCAGGCCGCGTAACGCTTTATATTGCGCAATGGCGGCTTTGGTATCGGCCATCTGCTGCGCGTCCCACTCGGTGATGCGCTGCATCAGAATCAACGGCCCGCCGAATATTGCGCTACGCAACGTGTATGGCGTCGGATCATCCTGCATATACCGCACACTGTAACGCGGCGCAAAGGGGTACGAAGCACCGTAGATGCCCTGGCGGGTGGCGTAGGTGGCGATATTATCGACGGTGATGCTGGTGTGGTAGAGCCGCGCCATTTTGTAGGTCATCATACAGCCGCCGTCCTCGCAGTTTTCTACCACAACATGCGGGCGCTCGCGGCGCAAAGCGCCGATCACCAGGTCGAGCCCGAGTTCAGCATTCGCATAGTTGCTGTCGCCCGGGGCGTGGCTATGATCAGCGCGGCGGCAGAGCTTGACCATATCCTCGCCGTCTTGAATGAGATAGTCGATGCCCTCTTCGTCGACAAGGCGCAGGATCTGTCAGGGCCTTCGCATATTATCCGACGAGGAGCTTGGCCAAGAAATCCTCGTTCCAGCCGGCTTTTTGTCGTTTAACCCGAATACTCTGCTTCGACGGTTCCTTTTTGAGCAGATTGAGCGCGAGATGGTGCATGACAGCGAGGTTTCGGGCCATGGCCAATCAGGACGCGAGCAGTATCCTGACGGAAGACGACATCGAGGGTCCAGTGGACGACGTTCTCAATCTCCCAGTGGATCCGAACCGCTTCGCCAAAGGTGCGGGCCGTGCCGTCGAGGCTCATGATGAAGAAGCGTTCCTCCAACGAGGTCTTGGCGCCGACTGTGCGCTCGGCCCGCACCATGCCAATCGCGTTGAGGTCGCGCCAGCGCCCCTCCGGATTGCAGGCGGCCAGCACGGTCGGGTCCATGATCGTCCAGTAGGTGCGCGTTTCACGCCGCCCGTGCCCTCCTCCGTGCTGACATGGTAGGTGTCCCAGTGCTCGGGGGCGAGGGTACGGAACTCGCTAGCATGCGCGGCGGCAAACGCGCGCGGATCTCCCGCTGCAGCGTCTCCTGGTTGCCCTTGACGGTGATGACGTAGTCCGCCTCCTGCGTGCGGATGGCGTCAACCGTCTCGGTCTGGCAGTGCATCGCGTCCAGCGTGACGATACAGCCAGTCAGCGCCAGGCGTTCGAGCAGCGCCGGGACCGCGGTAATCTCGTTCGAGTCGCCGGCCACCTTCTGCTGGCCCAGCACCAACCGGTTGGTACTCGCCCAGGCGCTGACCATGCGGATGGCCGCGCGGCCCCAAGCCTTGTCGGCCGAGCCCCGCATCACCTTGCCGTCGATCGCCACGACCTCGCCGTTGGTAGCGACATGCACCGCCTGCACCCAGGACAGAAAGGCCTGCTGCAACTGCGTGGGGTCCAAGGCCGCGAAGACGCGCGAGAAGGTATCGTGGGAAGGCGCCCCGTTCGGCACGTCGAGAAAGCGGCGAAACCAGGGCAGTTTGGCCTCGGCAAACGCCGCGACCGATACCCAACTGTCGGCACCACAGATGATCCCGCACAGCGCCATCACCAGGATGTCCGACAGCCGGTGATCCTGGTTCCACGCCTTGCGCGGGTCCGTCACGGTGGCGAAGTGCGTTTGAATGCTCAGTCCCTGCGTGTCCATTGGCAGCCTCCTCTGTTCGCTGGTTGCTGCCGCCATCCTACCCGACCTTCACGCTTTTTCGCTACTCTGCATCAGAACGCGGTGATCTCATCGAAAAATATGCGAAGGCCCTGATAAAGACTGTGGCTGCATTGCTTTCCGAACATCTCCAAGAATGTCCGGTAGAACGGTTATACCTCCGTATTACTTGTAGAACAGCGGAGTGGGCACCAAGCCTTGAACAAACCCTTCACAACCTTTGGCCTAATGCTGTAGGTGTATTCGATCTTGCTCCACTGCGCCGTGTTGATGTTGCTACAGCCGCAAGCTCGAATGGTATCAATGCGTACGACTTTGTTGGTGAAGTAGAGCGAGTTGGGGCCGTTCCACTAGCGATTAAGCCAGTTACGCTCAATTTCCTGATTCGCGCTTATAAGAGCCACGGTCATCTACCAACCCGTCAGGCCGATCTTTATGCTCAGGGTTGTCTTTTATTGTGCGAGGAGCATAGTCCGAGTCGTCGCGATGCAGGATTTACTGGGGCATTCACAGCCGAGGAGCGACTTCGTGCTGCAGAGCAAATAGCCTTTTTGACGCTGTTCTCGAATAAGCCCGTCGTTTGGTCTGGTTCAGCAACAGGTGTAAATGTTTCTGGGGTGTTATCTATAGCCGAATTAGTAGGGGTAGGCGGAAAAGCACTCGTTAGTGATTACGCAATCATCAAGGAAAGCTTAACAACAGGCCTATTCGCTTCGCGCAGCCCTAATGAATTGGTCTGGTCACATCAAACGTACGCTGAGTTTCTGGCCGCCCAATTCGTGAATCGGCAAGGCATGAAGCTTGCCCAGTTGATGAGTTTGCTCGTTCATCCAGACGATCCAGCCCATCGTCTCGTCCCACAACTTCATGAGACCGCCGCGTGGCTTGCTGGAGTGCGGCAAGATGTTTTTCGAGCAATAATGGAGTACGACCCCGAGGTCTTACTACGTAGCGATGTAGCTCAAGCTGATCCTGTGGATCGGGCAGCACTCGTTGCAGCCTTGCTTGAACTGTTCGACCGAGAACAGCTCGTTGATAACGACCAACATCTCAATCGTCGTTATCGACGCCTCGCGCATCCACAAATAGCGGATCAGCTTCGTCCATATGTACTTGACCGCAGCAAGGGTTTTCTTGTGCGTCGTGTAGCCATCGATATGGCGGAAGCGTGCGAAGAGCGGTTACTTCAGAACGACTTGCTTGCTGTGGCGCTTGACCTAAAAGAACCACATGAGGTTCGTGTTCAGGCAGCGTGGGCACTGGTTCGTATAGGCGACGACGCGACACAGGCACGCCTAAAGCCTCTGGCCTTTGGCATGGCAGGTGATGATGACGATGACGACCTGCGGGGTTGTGGTCTTCTCGCAACATGGCCGAAGCATCTCACTGATGAGGAACTCTTTACGTGTCTTCAGCCCCCGCGCCGCGAGAATTACTATGGTAGTTACAAGTCATTTCTCGTCAGTCACTGCACGCATCATCTCGTACCTTCACAGCTAGCTGTGGCCCTACGGTGGGCGTTACAGCACGCTACGAGCCCCGATTTGCGCACACTCAATAGCATAGTAGACGAAATAATGGAATTGGCGTGGTCTCATTTACATGAGCCTGGTGTACTGGATAACTTCGCGGAGGTTGCTCTTGCGCGAATGGAGCAGCACAAGCCACTGTTTCGAGGTGATAATGTTGGTTGGCGTCGTAATGACCCCGAACTTGATGCACTGTACCAAGATTGGCACAGGGATCCGACAAAGCGCCATCGACTCTGCAGGGCGCTGCTTCCACAACTTGTAAACACAGGCAAAGAAAGCTTGCTCTTGGTTTACAGTCACCCGACGATAGTTTTGCCAACCGATTTTGCCTGGTTGATTGAGCAGTTGCAACAAGCCTCCGATGCGAAGTTACGGGAAGCCTGGGCCATAATTGCTGCCCGCGTGCTGCGTATTGACAATGCTTCGGACATGAGTATCGCATATGAGGTATTTCAGACGAATAACGAGTTTGCTGTAAAAGTGCGTCATATTTTCGGTTTTGTAAGGTTCGACTCAGACGAGGCGGCGCATTTTAAGGCCGAGCGCCATATTTGGCAGGAGCTTGATCAGCGAGAAGAAAGAGCGCAACCCAAGACGCCACCACCTGATAAAATCTTCAAGCTTCTCGACGTATTTGAGGCTGGTGAGGTTGACGCGTGGTGGCGGCTAAATCACTGCTTATGCTTTGACCCTATAGGGACAGAGCATCACGGCGAGTTACAGCCAGATATTCGTGAACTACCAGGCTGGAAAGCCGCCAGTCAAGAGACACGTATTAGGATAATTGACGCCGCAAAAACATATCTTCGCAAGGTTAAAGACGTCCCTGAAGAGTGGCGCCTCGATGATGGTGTGAGGATATACCGTCCGTCATTCGCTGGCTATAGGGCGTTGTTGCTCTTACTTTATGAGGATCGTGACAGCTTTATCGCACTTGGAGCTGATATATGGTGTGCATGGGCGCCAATCATTGTTGGTTATCCACTTATTGGCGGAAGTGAGCGTGAAGGGCCGCACGTTGCCCTGACCTCAGTTGGATATCTCCTTTGTCCAACGGCCATGTTATCTGCCCTAAGATACGAAATAGAAAAGGAAAATCGCAGAGGGCAGTTTCCGCCGCTTTGGAGGTTTGAACACTGCTGGGACGAGCAATTGTCTACGTTCATCTTTGATTGGCTGAAAACGAGTGAAGCACGACCAGCAACATTGGAGCGAATACTTGGCGAAATAATGGAGCACGGCCCTGCTCCGGAAGCGGTTATGTTTGCAGAGCAACTCATCGCCCAGCCAATCCCCGACGACGGCGAAGCTCGTGCCCGAATGTTGGTTGCAGGGCGCCTTTTGATGCTGCATGCATTCGGCACACGGTGGTCTTTTGTCTTCGCTATTCTCGGCAGCAACCCAGCATTCGGGCGTGAGCTCGTTTTATCGATTGCACATAATTACGACATAATGGCGGGGAAGATCAGCTCACAACTAACTGAAGATCAGCTTGCTGATTTCTATCTCTGGCTAGTTCAGCAGTTTCCACATAGCGAAGATCCTCGCGAAGAGGACGATTCGCCTGAGTTTCAGGCTGTGGCGCCACGCGAGGATATTGCTCACTGGCGTGACAACCTGCTCCAAATCCTCAAGCATCGGGGCACTTCTGGTGCTATAGGCGCACTTCAACGGATACAGGCGGCTTTACCGCATATCACCTGGCTTCGTTGGATTATTCTTGAAGCCCAGGCTATCACTCGCCGCCAGACCTGGGTTCCCTACTCGCCTGAAAATTTACTCGCATTGGCGAAGGATAGCGAACGACGTCTTATTGATAGTGGAGAGCAACTGCTTGACATTATCATTGAGTCTTTGCGCCGTTTAGAAGAGTATCTCCAGGGAGAAACTCCGGCGGCCATTAATCTTTGGAACGAGAGCTTTGATAAGCCGATCACCTATCGTCCAAGGGATGAGAATCGTTTATCTGACTATATTAAGCAGCACTTTATACGCGACCTACACGAACGGGGCATTGTGATCAATCGAGAGGTGGAGGTGCAGCGAGGTGGTGGTGGAGCGCCCGGCGAACGTACGGACATTAAGGTTGATGCCATCCGGAAAGGCGCCAACAGTGAGTCTCACGATACAATTACAGTGATCATCGAAGTGAAGGGGTGTTGGCATCGGGAATTAGAAGATGCTATACAGGCACAGCTTCGCGATCGATATCTTCGAGAACACCGGAGCCAATTTGGTCTGTACCTTGTGGGCTGGTTTAACTGTGCTGCTTGGGACGATAAAGATTACCGCAAAAGTGATGCTCCAAAACTGTCGCTTCAAGAGGCAGCTGAGCAGTTTTCGAGACAAGCCGCCCTCCTATCGCGAGAGCGGTCTGTGCTACGGGCATTTGTGTTGAACACGGCACTTCCTGATGTTGCTGTCGCACCAGCGCCGGAGTCTCAAGAGGTCAGCAAGGCCAGGGCGAAAAAGCCTCGCATTACGAAGAAAGCGAGAAAATCAGGCAGCGATAATGCAGCGCACTAATGTGCGCTTGCCGTGGAAAGAGTTGTGGTGCACATGCATCATTGCTTTTACACAAAACGTCGCGGCAGCTCTCAAGCTACCGCGACGTTTTGTTGATTATGCGAATGCGGAGATTTGGTATTTAGAAACCAAATTCTTTGCCATCACGATGAGCAGACAGTCCTGCGCGGCAACAAACCAGACCGGCGACAGCAGCGGCATGCTGTCCCGGCGCAACGTCGTCAGAATCAGCCTGGCCGGCGTCGCATCAGCGAGCAGATCGGCGAAGCCGGTGGGGATCAAGGTGTGCATAATGCTTCCTTCGCGCGCGCGGATCACTCCGTTGCGCCACGCTGGGCAACACAAATGATACTTCGGCTGGTCGGCGTTTGTGGCCCACGGAACCAATCGCTGTAGACCTGCGTGATGGTCAATCCTGCTGTATGCAACGATTCCTGAATCTCACGCAGACTTCGAAAGCGCAACTCGCTCGGAACGACAACAAGCTCACCGGTTGCACAAAAGCGGTTGTATCCCGCGAAACGCACCCGCTTGTCGCTGACATGGTGTACCTCTATCCAGGTTTCTACGCGTCCATATGGTGTATCCAACTCGGTGAAGGTGGCATCGCGATTCCAGCGTTCCCAGGCGCGATCTTCCGGATTGCGGCTCTCAAAGGCCAGGTGCCCACCCGGTCGTACTGCGGCATGAATGGCGTGCAGCGTGGCCTGCCAGTCTGTATCTTCGAGGAATATCTGCGCGACATGGCCGGTCATCACCACGAGATCGGCATCCAGCGTTCCAAGCAGGTGGGCATCGCCGTTGATCCATCGGACTCGCTCAGCGCCCGGTTGACGGGCTGCATACGCCAGCATGGCCGGAGCCGGATCAACGCCAATGATCTGCCGATGGGGGCCGGTGAGTGCGCGGGTCAGCATCCCGGTGCCGCACCCCAGATCGATGATCGTGCGCGCGCCGAGATCGCTTGCGAGCTGCAGATAAAATCGGTGTCTGCGCCCCAAGGATTCTCGAGATCGTAGAGATCAACGAGCCGTGGGTCGACGTAGTGCAGATCAAGATCAGGCATACAAAGCTCCTCTAGCAGACAATACAGTGGGCAGCAGACGAGAGGTGAACCGATGTATGGCCCCTATAGATTCTTCATTGCTGGGCATCCGGCTTCCAACGCCGCGCCGGGTCGCGCGCCCCAGACCCACTTGTCGGTCAGCAAGCGGATGGTGAGATCGCCGGTGACAGTGACCTGGCAACTGAGGCGCGGATAGCCGAAGCGGGCGGCGAGCTGATCATGCCAGTGATCCGGTGGCGGTGCATCGGTCTCCAGCCAAACGCCGCAGGTGGCGCACAGGCCGCGCCCGCCGCAGTTCAGGCGCCGCGTGAGCCGCGCATACGGTGAAAACCCGGCGTCGAGCAGCACGCGCCGCAGGTTGGCGCCGTGAGTGACATCCATCGTATGGTGTTCGTCGTCGAGCAGAATGGTAAGGATCGGCATATGTTTTCTCATTGTTCGTTCGTTTCCACGCTCATTCCTCATCCCCAAGATCACTCCCTCGCCGCACAACCCCCGCACCAAAGCGCGCTTGCAGGGCCG
>JAAUTF010000223.1 GCA_012031775.1 Candidatus Altimarinota bacterium
GGCTCACTCCGCGCCCCGACGCACTGCCCGAGCGGCGCACCTCCTGGCGGCACCGGGCGGACAGGGCGCTGACCATTGTGGACGGCAGCATGATGGTCGAGATCGAGCTCACGGAGGCCGATTTGAGCCTGCTCGGTACCGAGGTGCAGCTGACGATGAGCCGTGCAAGCACGGCCAACGGTGCGCGCAGTGTTACTACCGAGCGACGCCCGGCTGTCGCCGTGTCACCGCTGGCTCCTGTTGCTCAGACCGTTGTCTGGACAAGCGTCCCGCTGACGCCTGAGATCATCGAGCGGCTGCGCCCCCTGGGGTTTCGACCGAGCTGGATGTGGTGGGAGCGCAGCCAAACCTTCGTTGACGAACTGTGTGTGCTGCCTCGGGCACCACTGCTTGCCCTGGGCTGGGTCACCGGCCCAGACGAATATGGCAGGCTTCGGCTCAGATCGCGAGCGGGCGAACGGCTTATCGTCGCCACACAGGATATCGAGCAACTGGCAGGGAACCTGCGCAGCGAGATTCGCCTTGGGGTATTCGTCTGCGTGGTCTTCGCCGTCTTTCTCGTGGGAGGCTGCTTGCTGACCGCTCTGGTGCTGTAGTAAACACAGGCTGCCACGCTGCCGCAGAACCACCGAGGCGGCTGCAAATCAATAGGCATGGCATCTTGTAGAGCGACCTGATGCTATAGGATGAGCTTAGAACGATGGAGCATCTATGAGCCAACATGCCGCATGGGCCGAATTGTACACCCGCGGGCGCGCGGCAACCGAGCGTCGGCACCGAAACCAGGTGCTAGCCCTGTATATCCAGGGTGGCGCTGCTGTCGTCATCAGCATAGGCATGCTGCTCGTTGTCATCCTCGATACGCCGCCGCCCTGGGAACTGATAGCCGGGATGGTGTTTATCTTGCTGATCGGACTGGCCATGGTGGGCACCGGTCTGTGGAGCCAGAGACGAGGGCCACTGGGCGAGCCGGTGGTACTCCGCGCACGGGTACAAAGCACCACGAGGCTGGCCCGCTTCTGGGTTGTAGGGCTTGCGGTTGCGGAAGCGGTGCGCATTGAACCTGATGGCAGGGTAACACCGTGCGCACAGGCACGTGCATGGACGCGGGTAACGGTAGAGACGCACCTTGGATGGGCCATCAAGCCGACCACTGACATTCAACTCCTTTGTACTCCAAAAGGTCACGGCGTTGAACTCCTGGCGTAAGCCCCGCACGACGTCAGGTATCTTGTCGACGCCCAGACGGTAACCATCGAGAAGCTTTGTCGTGGCCCGGCCGCTTCTTTAGGCTACACTGATGTGAGATGACAACAAATGCGGGGCGGGCGGCTGAACACTATTCATCCCGGCGCGAAAAACGAGGTTGTCAGTGCGGGTGCCGTTCATCTCGCGCGCCCCAGGCAATCCGGTACCGTTACAGACTGGTATCCGGCAGTGTGTAGGCTTAAAACACGTGCATCGCGCCCAACCAGAAAGCTACGAGACGGTATGCATAATGTCAACCCCGTTGAGCTGCCTCCCAGCGAGACCCTCGTCCCAGTGCATAGAGATCGCACCCTAGCCGTCGTCCCATCCGACTGGCCCGGCCCAGGACGAATCGACCTGGAGCTGCACGATCGCCCCCATAGGCTCCTCGACCAAAGAGTGGTGGTACCTCAACGCCCACCTTGTTGCCGCAGACGGCCGCCATCTGTCAATCTTCGCCTCCTTCTTCCGCATGGCTGTAGGTCACGACGCAGCGACGGAGCAGACAACGTATGCCCATTCGGTCGCCTGGGCGCTCAGTGACCCCGCCACCAGTCGCTACCTGCTCACCTCGCTGCTTGACAACTGTGCCCCTGATGTTGCCCTGCGGCATCTTGAAAGCCACGATGCGACCTACGACCCGCGTGTGCGCCGCGCGCTCCGCGAGATTTTGCGCTGTGGCGAGGTACCCCTGCCGGATCAGTTGTTTCGCCACGAAGTACCGATCGCCACAGAGCGCCTGGCGCTCGACTTCGACGGCAACCAGTTCGCCCGCCGCGCCGACGGCAGCTACGACCTGCGGCTTGTCGCACCCCAGCACGGCCTCGCCTGTGCGCTGCGCTTCACACTGGAGAAGCCGGTCGTGCGCCACGGCGACGACGACCTGATGCGTGGCGCCTCGAACGAGGATATGTCTACTACTTTAGCCCACGCTAAGGACCAACGACCAGGCGCGTGCGTGCGGCATTGGCGGCATACCGCGAGCTAGCCTGGGCCGAGCTTGCCCGCGAGTACGGCACAAACTTCTGGTATCGAGGGACGCTTGTGACATGCGACCCCGAAGTAGTCGGGGAGCTGCTGATGAACGGCTCCCACACCAAGCGGCGCTCGTATCACCCCCTACCTGATCCCGCGCTGGGATAGGCCGCTGCCGTTCGTCGTTCGTCGCGTGCCCACAGCTCTGACTCTGGAAAGAGTTGCCCCGTGAGCCATCGACAACACATAGTCGACATCGTCTACTTCGACGCCGGCGTCATTACCAGGAGAATGTCACCTGCATCAAGAATGTACTCATCTGGAAAAGGCCCTCGATACTCTTTAAGGGATGTAGTATCAAAGCGAAAACCGCCAGTGTAACGGAAATTGCCTATGGTAACTACTATAGGCCGTCCAGTTAGTTCTTCTGAAAAGAAATCTCTTTCAAAAGGCCAACCATGTTTAATTTTGATCAAGTCTCCAAGCTTAACTGATTTCCAATCTTTATCAGTCATGGTCAATCTCTGTAAACTAACGCTCTGTAATTTCACTCCAACTCCACATCATCGCGTAGAAGCTGATCGAGCGAGACGCCGAAGTAATCGGCAATCTTGATAATTAGTTCAATAGAAGCCTGACTTCGCCCGCTTTCAAAATCGCCTATAGAACCGTGCGAGCGCAATTCCAAGGCATCGGCAAGCTCGCGCATCGTTAGCCCGCGTCGCTTACGCAGTGTTCGCAGTTTTTCACCGAAGCGTTGCATAACCCAATTTCTGCTTGACACGCCGCTCGCTCAGTGTTATATTTACGGTGTTCACCGTACAAATCCTGAAAGGAACCTGCCATGGCCGCCGTTGCCCCCGACGAACTGCTGCGCCTGTGGGCCAGCGAAGAGATCACGCCCGAGCAAGCGATCGGCCAGTTGGTGCAGCAGCTTACGCGGCTTAGCGCCACCGTGGATGTGCAGCGGCTGTCGCTGGCGCAGCTACAGCGCGAACTCGCCGTGTTGCGCGCGAGCGACGAAGCAGCGATGAGCGACGACAGCGGGCGCAAAACCAGCGGCCAACGCCGCACCGCCAGAGGATAAGCTGCTTACCGGCTTGAGCCACACGGACTCTTTTTGAACCGCAGAGCGCGCAGAGATTCTTTATGTCTCTTGTCTCGCTTCTCGTGTCACCGTGTCACCGTGTCATCGTATCACTCCTTGCACCGCCCCGTTGCACTGGTTACAATGACAACAACACGTAAAATACCTACGCCATCTCACCTCGGCAGCGAAAGGAACTCCTATGAGTGTTGAACAATCTCACGCATCGCCTGAACAGCTTCTGCGCGCTATTGAAAGCTTGCCTGGTGAGGAACTGGATGCGTTTGTCGAACAGGTACTTGCGCTCCGCGCTCGCCGGATTGCTTCGCATCTAATGCCGGACGAAGGCGAGCTGCTGCTCATTATTAACCGTCCTGTTCCCGCCGATGTGCAGCAACGCTACGATGAACTGATCGGCAAACGTCGGGCCGAAACGCTCACGCCCGAAGAACATACTAAACTACTCCAGCTCACCGATCACGTTGAACTCTTGAACGCCGAGCGAGTCTCTGCACTCGCTGACCTTGCGCGGCTGCGCCAAACTACGCTCTCAGCTCTTATGAAGAGCCTTGACATCCATCCTCCCGCCTATGCCTGATGATCGCGTGTCCGAAAAAATACGCAAAGCAGTCATCCAACGAGCTCTGGGCTGCTGCGAGTACTGCCGCAGTCAGGTCAACTTTGCTGTGCAGTCGTTCTCGGTCGAACATATTAGACCCCGTGACAAAGGCGGCCTATCTATGCTTGAAAATCTTGCCTTATCCTGTCAGGGTTGCAACAACTACAAATACAACAAAACCGACGGCATTGATCCGATTACTGGATTACCAGCGCCACTCTTTCACCCACGGCAGCAAATGTGGGGCGAACATTTTACATGGAACGATGATTACACATTGATGATTGGCTTGACTTCAACCGGGCGTGCCACTGTTGACACATTGCAGGTCAATCGTCCTGGTGTTGTCAATTTGCGGCGCGTATTGTACACCTCGGGCGATCACCCGCCGCCATTCCCTTCTCCTACAACAACCTGATTTATAACTCATAGCCCAGCCGTGCCAGGTTCTGTGCGATACGTTGTTCGAGCTGTGCGCCCTCGGCAAACTGAGCTTTGAGCGTAGCCGTCAATCGAGCCATTTTGGCGTCGAGCGGCTCAGCGTCGGCCTCGGCCTCGGGTGCGCCGACATAACGCCCTGGTGTCAGCACATAGCCGTTGGTGGCGATCTCGGCGAGCGTGGTGGCTTTGCAAAAGCCCGCCTCGTCGGCGTAGGTACCCTAATCGCTCGCCGCCCCAGTCGCTGATGTTAAAAGGTGGGTTGGCAAGGATGAAATCGGCCTTCAGATCTTTGTGCAGATCGGCGTGGAAAGTGTCGGCGTTGCGCTCGCCCAGGTTGCCCTCGATGCCGCGGATAGCAAGGTTCATGCGCGCCAGGCGCCAGGCGCCAGGTAGTATTGTTCGACTCCTGCCCGTAAATCGACAGATCGCCGATCCGTCCGCCGTGCTCTTCCACAAACTGTTCCGACTGCACAAACATGCCGCCCGAGCCGCAGCAGGGGTCGTACACACGGCCTTTGTACGGCTCGATCATCGCGACCAATAAGCGTACCACCGATTGAGGCGTGTAGAACTCACCACCAGCTTTGCCTTCGGCGCTGGCAAAACGACCAAGAAAATACTCATAGACCCGGCCCAACACATCTTGCGCACGGCTCTGCTGATCGCCCAGGCGCTGCTTGTCGAGCGCCGGGCGCGCATACTCGCGCGAAAGCACGCCTTTGAGCGCCGGGTTGGCCTTCTCGATGGCTTCCATGGCCACATCGTCGGAAGCGTGGGTATCGGTCATCATCTATCAGGTGTATTCAACCGTATGTGGCGAGTACATTGTTAGACAAGGCTTCAGAAAAGCTTTTGTGATGGTCAGTGTTTGGTGGCTTTGCCACCAACACTGACCATCACAACCCCTTTTCTTAACCTGGCATTCGCCAGAACTGTCACGTACTGGCGAACCATGTGTTACGATCGAGTTTCTAACGGTGCCAGTATAACATAGGCGCTCCGGTTGATCCGCCCCTTTGAGATTACACATCAGGGCGGTTGCAATCGCCCTCGTGCGCAAGGTCATCGTAGAGCCTAGCCAATGCCTGCCCCTCGCTTGGGACTTTCGGCCTACTTGCGGCTCGGTAAGAGACAATGTTATGCTATTAACATATTTTATACTAAACGGAGCCACTTATGTTTCGTCGCCCACCCATTCTCCGCTTGCTCTTGCTGTGCCTCTTCTTGGCCATCCCACACCTTACGCTACCAGCCCGTGCAGCCGAACCGGGTGCGGAAGTGCTCAACGTGAGTGCAACCCTCAGTGCGGACACCCCGACCATCACCACACTCGTGTACGATACCGGCCCGATGAACCTGCGGCTCCAGGTGAGCGGCGGCGAACCGGGCGACATCGTCACCCTGACGCTGCGCAGTAATGCCAATCAGCCCTTGCAGAGCTGGCGTGCGCGTAGCGGCGAGACGATCTGGGGTAATGCTACGCTTCCAAGCGGCAGCCAATTTGTTGTGCAGAACGGCGGCACTAGCACCTTAAACGTTTCGCTCCAAGTCTACGCGCGCGGCACAATCACCGAACTCGCCGAGGGCGACAGTGCCTGGCAGGGCGTGGCGCTCGGGCGCTGGTGCCGATAGCACAAACTCCGCTGTTCAGCTCACCGTGCCGAGCGCCGGGCTCTACCGGCTGACAATGGCAGCCAGCGAAGGCAGTTTCCAGCTGCTCGTCGATGACAACTATCTGCGCAAGACCGTCGTCAGCGGCAGCCCCGCCGACCCGGCTGACCAAGTGTATTACCTGGCCACCGGCACCCACATTTTTCGCATTATCCAAGACGCCACAGCAAATGAAGAGGCGAACTGGAGCGTGAACTTTACCCGTGTCGGCGAACTCGACACCCTGCCGAGCAGCGAACAGGCCGACCAACTGGGCGGCAGCCTTGGTGGCGGTGCCTTTGTCGAAGAGTGGGTGCCGCTTCAACTCGGCACTGCGGCTGCGGTGAATATTCGTATCGCCCCGCTCGGCGCGGCAAGCGACACGCTGACGGTCGAACTCTTCAACGGTGCGACGCGCGTCTTCACGAGCACGGCGGTCGCCGGTGGCGAGGTGTTCTGGGCGACGAGCAGTGTCGCTGCGGGTGCCAATGCGCTACGCGTGCGCGCCGCCGATGGCAACAGCGCCCCGCTGGCCTATACCGTGACGATCAGCCCGCTCGCTAGCCCGCCCTTCACCTGGAGCGGCACCAGCTATGGCAGCAATTCGGCGCAAGCCCGCATTCGTATGAGTTTCCCACAGAATGGGCTCTACCGCTTTACGCTTGGCGCCACGAGTGGCCGCTACCAGCTGCGCCTGAACCAGACCAGCCTGCAGAAGATTGTCACCACGGCTGGCGCAGATTTTACCGCCTATGTGCCAGCAGGCACGCATCAACTTACGATCGACCAGGACTCGACGACCAACACCAATTGGAGTGTCGCCGTCGCTGCGACAAGTAGCGCCGCCGACAATTTGCCCTACAAGCGCTCCGGCGCAACCCTGGGCGGGGTCGCTAACGACTTCTCCGAGGAATGGTTGCCGGTACAGAGCACTGCCAACACCCCGATCAACGTAAAGGTCGCTGCGGAAGGGGGCGATGCCGACGACACGCTGCGCATCGAGCTCTACAGCGTCGGCCAGGCCACGCCGATTTACACAGCGACAAAATTGTTCACCAACGAGGTGTTCTGGTCGAATACCCAGCTGATCTCCGGCACGACCTGGGTGCGTGTTGTAGCGGCCCCGACCAACACCGCACCGATGTCGTACAGTGTTGAGCTGGCCACGATACCGAATATTCCGGTGACCCTAAGCGGTGTTTCGCTTGGTGCCGGCTTGAACTCAGCGGTGCAGGTAAACGCCCCGGAAGACGGCGTGTACAGCGTGGTGGTAACGATCACGGTTGGCTCCGGCCAGGTACGTATCGGCGATGCGCCCGCATTAACCCTGGCAAACGCCACAACACAGGGCAGCAATGTGACACTGCGTGTCCCCCTCAAGGCCGGGCCGCATGTGCTCAGTTTCCTGCAAGACAGCGCACAGCCGCAGACTGAATGGCAAGTTGCGCTCAGCCAGCGCAGCTCGGCGGCGGTGCTAGCAGTGACAAGCATCAGCCCGGCGGATGTGACTGTCGGCGTCACCACCACGCTCACCGTTAGTGGCAGCGGGTTCGAAAGCGGCACAAGCGTCGAAATTGTTGACTCAAGCGACAAAGTAGCGCCGAGCAGCAGCGTCGTCGTGAGCGACACCCAGTTACTGCTCACGCTCCCGGCATCCACGCGCGCGTGTCTATAGCTTGCGGCTGCGCAACAGCGACGGCGCAACCGTGACGCGCTCTAGCGCGATCACCGTTGGGCAGTTCCGCCTCGCATTGCCGATCATTCGGCGCGCGGGCGATTGACGAAGGGGTTCTGAGTGTAGCGCGGTGCAGACCGCAGTTGCGCTGGCGCAACTGCGGTCTGCACCGCGCTGACGTCCTGCCAATCACGACTCCTGCAGCGGATGCACGCGATAGCGTAGGAACAGGACGCCGTTGTTATAGACTTTCGTATCCAGGAGCGAGAGCGCCATACCGCGTTGTAGAGCGCCAAACACCGGAATTCCCGTGCCGAAAATGACCGGGTTCAGCTTGAGAATCAATTCATCGACGAGACCATGACTGCAAAGATAGCCTGCCAGTTGCCCCCCGCCGCATACGTAGATGCTGCCGCCCGATTGCGCTTTGAGGTGTCGTACGAAATCCGCCGGATCGTCGCGGATCACCTGCAGCTGCTCGTGCTGAAATTCTGGCATCGACTGCGAAAAGACATACTGCATCATGTGGCCATAGGTCGGCGACGGCTGGCCGGGAATGATGCCGAAGCGGTAGCCCCAACCAGAGCATCTGCACATAATCGGCAAGTGGGGCCGACGGAACGTAGGTCTCAAGTTCCATACTGTGGTTTCCAGCTAGACGACGTTTCGTTTGCACTGTACCATACATCGCGCCCTGCACAACGACCGCAACACGGCATAGGGCTGTAAGAGCACGCCGTTGATGCGCCGGAGCTAGAAGCCTTTGGAGATGGTATCGTCGGCCGTCGGCGTAAATGGGATGTGAGACGATAGTCACGGAGCGAGATGACGCAAGGAGGATGAACGATGGGCATTGAATACACCTACCAGCGTTGCCGCTCGGCACAACGCTGGTGAGCCAAGCACTCGCAGCGCCTGCCTTTGGCGAGCTGCTCCAGTTTCCCCGCTGGTGGTGGGAGGTGCCACCGCACTGGCGCGCTGACCCGCTCGCCCACGCGCTTGTGCAGGAGGCCC
>JAAUTF010000224.1 GCA_012031775.1 Candidatus Altimarinota bacterium
CGGCACCGCGCTTGTGGTGCAGAGTCACGCCGCGGACGCTGCGCCCAGCCAGCCTGGCCGTTTTCGGTATCGCCGCCAACCTGGCGATCACACTGACCCCGGCGGCCATGAGCGCGCTGCTTAGTGTGCTGCCGCTGGCGAGTGGTTTTGTGATCTCCGCCGTGATTGCGCTTTTCGCAGGAGTACTGGCACTGGGGTTGAGGGAGCAGTCAGCAGTCAGAAGCCAGCAGTCAGAAGTTTCAGCGAATCTCGGAGAAGCTACTCATCGCTCTGCGCCCCGCCGCGCCGCGCGCTCCCGTTCTCAGTGCTTGGTGCTCGGTTCTTGGTTCTTGGTTCAGCTTTCCCCGCGTGCTCTGGCTGCCGATGCTCATCAGCGGCCTGTTCGGAGCCTGTTTCGCGGCCTTCTTCCAGTTCGCGCCGATCATGGCCGAGCGGCGCGGCGATGTCGACGCGGGCTGGCTCTATGCTGCCTACGGCGTTGGCATCATCGGCACACGGCTGCTGAGCCGCCCCTTGCTCGATCGGCTCAGCACACCGCAGCTACTAGGCGGCGCGGCCATCGTCACCGCGCTCGGCCTCGGCTTGATCGCGCTGGCCCCGCCGCCAGCATGGCTTGGGCTCGCCGTGCTCCTGATCGCCGCTGGCTCCGGCACCAACCACCCGGTGCTGATCGCGCACCACGCCGCGCTGCTGCCGCAAGCCCCAGGCCAGGCTACCGCCGCTTTCTACCTCGGCTTCGACCTCGGCATCGGTCTCGGCAGCTGGATCTTTGGCGTCCTGCTCCAATTCAGCGGTATCGTCGGGCTCTACATCGGTGCTGCCCTGCTCGCACTGCTCGTGCTGCCCTGCCTGCCGCCACTCACCGCAGCCCAGGAGCCGTAAGGGCACAGCATGCTGCGCCCCTCTCAACGCTCGCCCAGAATGTGTAGCTCGGTGATAAAGAAGCTCTCTTCCGCTGTCTTCGCTGCGCGGATGTAGCGGTAGCGCGCCGCGTCGCTCACCACCTGCTCGAAGACACCCTCGTGGGCCAGCGCCGCACTGCCCTGAGCCGCGAGCACCACGTAGGTCGCAAAGCTCGGATCGTTCGAGGCGCGGATCTCGAAATTGCGGCGCCGTTTCCTCGCTATCGATCTGCGCCCGCGTGTACAGCTCGATATAACGGATGCGTGCCGCCGTACCGAGATCGACCTGCAGCCAGGGCGCGTGTCGCCTGCAGCTGGCGACCAGCCGATCCAACTGTAGGTTACGCCGTCGAAGGCTTTGGCGGGCTGGTACAGATCGCCCTCAGGGTAGACCGATGAAGCTGTGTAGCTGCCGCCGACACCAAGATTGGGGTAGCCGCGCACGCCCTCACTCAGATCGAGCGCGAAGGCCGTCGCCGAGCCGTAACCGTCGCGGAAGCTGCGCGCCCGTAGCCGTACATTCTCGCTGATGCGAATCGGCGCTGTATAGAGCTGCGAGTCAATACCTGGCTCGCTGCCGTCAAGCGTATAGCGGATCTCTAGCCCCGGATCTGCGCTGAGATCGACATCGATTGAACCGACAAAGAAGTTTTGGCGCACCGAACTGGTCGGTGCCCAGAGATACTCAATGTCGACGCTGCTGCCCGGCCCGGCGCTCCATGGCGCAAGCCCGCGCTCAAACGCGCCCACGTCGCGCCCCGCGCCAACATACGTCGTACGTACGCCGATGTCACGGTCGCCGTTGTCGACGACCGGGCTGTTTGCAGCCGGTTGATAGGCTTGGTCGCCCGTTGTCGGCAGCGCTGGGTCGGCCTCAAGATTGTCGCTGTAAACGTGATCCCAAACCGTCGCATCGATCGGCACTTCCGAGCTTACGCCCATGGTCATGTCGCGATAAACGTTGTTGCGCGCAATAAGCTGACGCGGCGCAGTGTCGGCGTTGTAAACGATGACCAGCTGCCGATTTGCTGCGTCGTTCGCGGAAGAGCCGACGATAATATTATTCGCCAGCAGCCAGTTGCGCGATTCGTTATTGCTGCCGAGTGTCACCAAATAGCTCTGGCCGCCGCCCTCGCTAAGATAGACGGTGTTGCCGAAGACGCGCAGATGTTCAACACGGCCCTTCAGGCCGACAAAGCGCATACTCATATTCTCGACCACATTGTTGAATACGGTCAGGTCGCGAATGCGTGTCGTTGAGTCGCCGTAGTTTTGCAGCGCAGTCCAGGTATTACGAAACCAGTTATGATCGAACACCATTTTGTCGGTGCCGACCTCAACGCTATAACTGCCGTTCTTCATGTCAAAGAGGTTATGATGCACATGAATAGAGTAGGGCACGGCATCGTAGCGCGGGTCGTTGCCGCCCATCAGCGAGATCGTCTGGCGAAAATGGCTGTGCGCGATCTCCACCTCCTCGGCGTAACCACCGTGGATCTCGATGTCGAAATTATTCGGCCCTGGCCCCATCCACGATTGAAAAGGGTGTACATCGATATCGAGGTTGGTGAAGCGCACCCGGCTCAGATTGCTGGCTTTAATGCCATAGCCGCGCAGCTCATTGGTGTAGATCGTAATAAAGCCAAAGCGCGAGTCGGCGACATTGCGCACGCCAAGGTTGCCCAGGCTGCCGCCATCCGGAAAGCTGCTGCTCGCGCCGGGCGGCCATTCCAAGCCCGAATTTTCGATATAGAGCTGCTGCGCATCGATCTGTGTCGCATCGGCAACGTTCAGCCCGATATAGCGGTAGTCGTAGATGCTCAACTCACGCAATGTTACTTTTTGCGCATCGCGCACCAGCACCGCACCATTCGCACGATGATCCTGGCCACGAAAGCTGATCTGGTCGACGATCACATCGCTAACACCGTCGATCAGCAGATTGTAGCCACCGGCATCGTCGTCCACCCCGTCGGCGCTGAAATCCCAGTTTGTCGGCGCATAGACAACACTGGCCGCCGCGCCGCTACGGCCAGCGCCCATTAGGCGCACGCCACTGCGCAGGCTGCACTGCGCTGTCTCGCGGAATTCGCCCGCCGTGAGCCGAATCGTGTCGCCAGCCAGCGCGCGCTCACACGCATACGCGACCGTTTTTAAGGGAGTTTCAACACCGCCACCCTGGGGCCGGTCGAGGCCATTGGGCGCTACCCAGAGCACATCGTCGGTTGGCACTGGCAGCGGTGATGGTTCGGTATCCGGCGGCGGCGTACTTTCACCAGGGCGCGCGATCAGCGGCAAAAAACACGCATCGGTTCGTCCGCAGTCGTTGGTCTGGCCAGGGCGCTCGCAATTATACAGATGCTGAACAATGTAAGCATAGACAAGCGCTGCTGCATAAAATCTTGCCCTCTCGCTGTTGGTTAAGCTGAGCCTTGCAGAAATCCGGCAGTAGTAGGAACTTCTACCGCGCTATGCTATTAGTATAATTTTGGTTAAGAAATATAACAGTACACCGATAGTCCTAAGCGCTACTGTGACCGTGCGCAGCGCGGGCTTGGCTGCGCACAGCAGCTTGCACACTCGGAGGCACAAGCCCACACGCTGTAGCCGTGGGCGTCTGACGTAACGATACTCGAAACAAACTATAGCAACCCTAAACGGTTTGTGAACAAGCTTGTGTGCAATCTGGCGGCTACGCCGCCAGATTGCACACAAGCAAGGTACAACTTATATAGGATTGCTATAGTTTAGAATATATAGCAACCCTAACGGGCTTAAGGCCGAGGAGTGGCAGGCGCTACAACCGCGCCGCTTGCCAAGCGGGCGAGCGCGTCCGGGTCGTGCGATGGCAGGAAGACGGTTGGGCTTTCGCGTAGCAAACGCAGCGTGCGGGTGAGCGAGTCGCGCGCTCGGTTGAGGTTTTCGGCGATGCCTTGCAGCCCCTGGCCTAATAGCTGTGCCTCGCTGAAAGCCATGTCGCCAGCAATAAAATACGAGCGCTCACCAGCGCGGAGCAGCAGCGATTGATGGCCGTAGCTATGGCCCGGCGTGGGTAGCAACAGCACATCGCCCGCACGCGTGACACGTCGGCTGGCGAGAAAGGGGCCAACCGGCCCATCGTTGTACTCGATGAGTTGCGGCTGCCAACCTGTGGGCCAAAGCGCAGCCACCGCGCCGAGCGGCAGGCGCAGATGCCCTCGTACTCGGCACGTGCGACAAGAAATGTGGCATTGGGGAAGAAGCTCAAACCGCCAGCGTGATCACCGTGTAGATGCGTCATCACCACCGTGCGCACGGCCTCTGGGTCGAGGCCCAGACCACGCATTTGCGCTGCCAGTTCTTCTGCCGCTGACACATACAGCCCAATGTTACGCTTGTAGACCCATCGGTTTCCCGGATCGGCGGCCATGTAACTGTCGATATCGCTCGCAGCCGCCAGTTCGCCGGTATCGACGACGATCAGGCCCTCGGGATGCTCAATCACCCATGCTAAAATCGGCAGCAGCGGCGTCCACGTTGTGTCAGCAACGATGCTCAGTAAACGTACGGCCGCCGGCCTGCGCAACATCGCGTGTGCCGATTTAATCGCGACATACCCCGTCTGGATGCCGTGAACTCGAACTCCCGATGCAGTCGTAATGCTGACTGGCGGCACTGCGATCTCGGAAGATGCCGGCTACGCTGGGCCGCTTGAGCGCACTGGCTTGCCAACGCTGGCTGAGCCAGCCACCGCTGATCGCGCCGAGCACCGCCGCTATACTGAGCCCGAGCGCGCTGTTCCGTCGGCCTCGTGGCCCCTGCTCAATCTCCATCGCCTCGCGTGACAACATGATAACTCGTCCTTATCTGGCATTGCACAATGCTTAGTCTAGGGCGCGCACCCGCAGCTCGCCAGCAAAGGGTTCTTTGCGCGCGCAAACGTTGTGGCGGAACTGAAACGTCTTTGGATAACCCAGCGCGGAGTCGTACTCGGCACGCAAGGGCTGGATCACACACCAGCCCAACTGGCGCGCCAACCACGGCGCGGATCCAGCTATACGATGCCGCAGGCTGCGCGCGCCATAGCTCTGCAGCTCAATCCGATCGAAGAGCCGCTCGACCGGCAGAATAGTGTAGTAACGGGCGATGCGCTCGGCGCTCAACGCACGGCCGGTATTTAAATCGACCCCCTTCAGCATCGTGCCGTCGCGCACTTCGATCTGCATGCGCACCAGTGTTTGATCACCACGAATAGTTATGTCGAGCAAATAATGGCGCGGCCCGTGCTGCTCCCAGCGCTCACGCGCACTCTGCCGCCCACCCATCACCACCGACACGCTCAGCAAGGCCAGCACGCTTACGAGCATGGCCGTGCTCAGCAGCAACATCGCTCGTCGCTGTTTCGTCATACGATCGCTCCATGGGAATATGCACTCAGTATAGCACGGGTATCTCCGCCCTTTGGAGGTACTACAATTCCCCCTTTCTTACTTGACCGTTAAGAGCTTTTACTTTACAGTTAAACTATAGCCATGGTGAATAGGCTGTATAAAGAACAGCGGTGTTGTGTGCGGCTCTGTCGCCCGCCAAGCCACAAGCTTCTTTATACACCGTTCAAGAGCGCTATACGGCAAGATCATACGATTTCGATGCGTACCGAACAGCGCACGACGCGTTTCGTAACACGAGAGGGGTCGATCTAATGGAGCAGCGCAAACCAGAGGAAAAACTCAACGGTTTGTGGATCTCGGATCTGGCGATCAAGCAGCCGGTTTTTATCACGATGATAATGCTGGCGGTGATCACCTTCGGTATTCTGGCCTTCCGCAGCACGCCCGTCAATTTGCTGCCAGAAATCGACGTGCCGGTAGTCGCCGTCACCGTCGCCTACCCTGGTGCCGGCCCTGAGAGCGTCGCCGACCAGGTTGTCGAGCCGATTGAAGACTCGCTTAATACACTGGCCGGGCTCGACAATATCACCTCGAACTCGAGTGAGGGTCTGGCGATTATCATCCTCGAATTTGTCGAGGGCACCAATATCGACGCCGCCGACCAGGATGTGCGCGAGAAGGTGAACGCCGTTATCCCCACCCTGCCGCAAGATGTACGGACGCCGATTTTCCAGCGCTTCGACCCGAACCAGCAGCCGATTATGCAGATCGCGGTCGCTGCGACGGACGATATCTCGCCGCTCGATTTACGCAATCAGCTCGAGAACGACATTGTGCCGCTCATCCAACGCGCCGAGGGCGTCGGCTCGGTGGATGTGCGCGGCGGGCAAGATCGCCAGATCAATGTCTTGATGGATCTGGCCAAGTTGCAGGCGTATGGCATTTTGCCATCGCAGATCAGCCGCTCGCTTCAAACAGCTAACGCCAATCTGGGCCTTGGTTCGATCACCACCGGCGATACCGAGATCAGCCTGCGCTCGCCCAGCATGTTGCAGTCGGTCGATGATATCGAAAATATTCAGATCACCGGCACGCCCTACCGAGTGTCCGATGTGGCAACGGTCGAAGACGGCATCGCCGAAGATGAGAGCTTTTCACGCCTCAACGGCGCTGAGGCGATTATTCTCGCTGTACGCAAGCAGTCCGGCACCAATACCGTCACCGTCGCCGACAATGTGCGCCGTGAACTCGATACGGTCTTTGCCAACTATCCTAATCTGACGTATACCATCCCCGCCGACACCTCGGTTGATATTAACGCCTCGATCTTAAGCTCGATCGAGGAGTTGATCTTTGCCTCGCTGGCCGCCTTTCTTGTTGTCTGGCTCTTTTTCGGCAATCTGCGCAGCACCATCATCACCATGATCGGTCTGCCGGTCATTTTGATCGGCACCTTCATCTTTATGCCCTTCTTCGGGCTGACGATCAACTTGATCACGCTATTGGCGCTCTCGCTCTGCGTAGGCCTTGTGATCGACGACGCGATCGTGGTGCGTGAGAATATTTTCCGCCATTTGCAACGCGGCGAAACGCCGCGCGTGGCCACCAGCCGTGGCACCGCCGAGGTCAGCTTGTCGGTGGTCGCGATGACGCTGACGATCGTGGCGGTGTTTGTGCCGGTGACGTTTGCCGAAGGCAGACGGGTATTATCTTCCAGTCGTTCGGCGTGATCGTCGCTATCGCCATTTTGCTCTCGTTGGTTGAGGCCTTCAGCTTCGCGCCTATGCTCTCGGCCAACGTGTTCCCCAATTATCGCCCGAAAGAGAAACACGCTGAGCCGAAAGAGGAGCTATACCACAGCCAGACCTTGCACGTCGATCATCACGAAGACCGCGATGCCAGCCTGCTGCACGAGGCGAGCGAAGATCCCGGGCGCATGGGCCGTACCTATGGCAATCTGCTGGCCTGGAGCCTTTCGTCACTGCGCAATCGCGCGATTGTTATGGCGATCGCGCTGCTTGTGCTCGTGCTGAGCGGTGTCGTGGCCAGCGGCTTGCAGTTCTCCTTCTTCCCCGAGCAAGATCCGCACGAGTTCCAGATGGGCTTTGAGCTGCCGCCCGGCTCTACGCTCGCCGCCACCGACACCCTCGCCCGCCGCGCCGAAGAGGTGCTGCTCGCCGATCCGGCAGTCGAAACGGTGATCAGCACGGTTGGCTTCGCCGGTAACCCCGAGCGCGGCGAGTACTTTATCCAGCTTGTCGGCAAGACGCCCTCACTTGAAACCCAGGAGCGTCTCCGCGAGCAGCTGACTTTTGTGCCGCGCCTTTCTTTCACCACGCCGAGCTTCCAAGACGCCGGCACCGGTGTCACCGGACGTGAGCTGCAAGTCGGGCTACAAACCTCGCGCCCGGTCGATGAAATAGCACCTGTTGTCGATGCGGTGCTGAACGAGATGCGGCAGGTGCAAGGCTTAGTCGACATCGACACAAACTATCAGACGGGCAGACCCGAGCTGGCCTTTATCGCGAATCCGGCGCGCATTGGCGATATCGGCGTGACCAACGACGATATCGCAACCTCGGTGCGCGCGCTGATCAACGGCGATCGTGCCACGGTGCTGCGCCAAAACGGCCAGGATACCGATGTAGTCATCCGCCTGCAGCCCAGCGACCGCTCGGATGTCACCGATCTGGAGGCGATCAGCATCCCCACGCGCAATGGCACGGTGCCGCTCAGTTCGCTCGGTGAGGTGCAGCTTGGCGAAGGCCCGACTACGGTGCGCCGCTTCGACCGGCTCAATCAGGTGATTGTGGGCGCGAATCTCGAAGAGCGCAACCTCGGCGAGGCGCAGGCTGATCTTCAGCAGCGGCTTGAGGCGGTCGGCATCCCCGACGAAGTGCGCCTGAGCTACCTCGGTAGCGTGCAGCAGCAAACCTCGGGCTTCGAGTCACTGCTGCTGGCTATGGCGCTCTCGGTGCTCTTTGTCTACATGGTGCTCGCCTCGCAATTCGCATCGTTCATCCAGCCGATCGTGATTATGCTTGCCATGCCCTTTAGTTTTATCGGTGCCTTTCTGGCGCTCCGCCTCACCGGCATCGACCTCGATATTACCGGCATGATCGGCCTGATCATGTTGCTCGGCCTGGTGGTAAAAAACTCCATCCTGCTCGTTGACTTCGCCAACCGCCTGCGCGGGCTGGGGATGGAGAAACACGAGGCGCTGCGCCTGGCCGGTGCTATCCGCCTGCGCCCGATTTTGATGACGAGCCTCTCGTTGATCGTCGGTGCGCTGCCCGTGGCGATGGGCATCCATATCATCTCCACCGGCGAAGGCAGCGAGTTTCGTCGCGGCCTGGCTGTGGTGCTGATCGGCGGCTTGATCACCTCGACGCTGCTCACATTGCTCGTGGTGCCCACCGCCTACAGCCTGATGG
>JAAUTF010000225.1 GCA_012031775.1 Candidatus Altimarinota bacterium
ACGCATCACGCTTGACCTGGAAGGCTATCGACGCTTCAATTTGAACTACTATTGAACTACTAGATGTAGGGCTGACTCCGGGAAATCCTGGAGAGCCAGAAATTCAAGGCTTGTGTACGAAAAGAATTTACTACCGCTGAGAGAATTGAAGCATTAAATAAAGCCGCTGAGTCTATACCTTGTGACCTAGCTTTACCACTTATGTAGCGTTGATGAGCACTACCTTGCTTTTCCGCAGGGCGATGCCCTGCTGCGTATGAAGCAAAGAGGCCGGTTGGATCGTACGCATTTACGGGGTTATTTGCAACGTACAGGTAGCGGTTTAGTTCTGTAGGCTCATTGGCATTAACGGGATAGCTATCTCTGCTTAAAAAGCGCCCATCTATCGGATTATAATATCGAGCACGAAGCGAGTACAGGTTGCTTAGTGCATCGTACTGTTGACCTGTAAACAGGTAGTGCGTGTCTGTGTTCGAACCAGCATCTTGCAGGTTCCCAAAAGCATCATAGGCGTACGTTGCAGTAACTGCGCCCGCGCCATTCAGCAGCGCACGGGTGCTGCCCTGACCATCGCGTAGGAATGTATGGGTTGTGCCAAGGCGCGTTTGTTCGAGCAGCGTTTCTTCGCCTAAAACATACTGCGCCGTTACCAGGCCCGCACCATCTAGCTCGGCGACGACATCGCTATACGTCGACAGCTCATCCCAGAGATACTGCGTTGTTGTGCCGCCAAGCGTTTGGCTGATTCTGCGGTCACCCGCATCATAGGTGTAGGTTGCACTCGTTGCGCCTGAAAGCACCCCCTTCAATCGATCAGCGGCGTCCCAGCTGTACGTTGCAACACCATCGCTCATGACGTTTCCACGTCCATCATAGCTATAGGTTCGTGTCACACCACTCGTTGTTATCGTGTCAATTTGGTCAAGGCCGTTGGGCTTGTAGGTGTAACTCGTCGTCGTCCCGGCGACGGCATCGCCCATCGTGAGCCGATTACCGACCGCGTCATAGGTAAAGGACAGATCCCATAGCGCGGTGCCAACGCCATTTTGCCGCACCTCACGGGTGAGCCGATACGCATCATCGTAGTCCCAGGTGGTGCGTGTGCCATCTAATTCGGTCACCTTCCAGCGGTTCCCGTTGGGATGGGTTTCATACGCAAACGAGGCCAGTGTTGTGGCATTATGCGTGTACGTTATCGTGTCAAGGTGCTGCAGTTCGGTAAACGTTTGGGTCTCGACAACCCCACTTGGGTAAGTCACGGTTCGGGTGCGCGCTACATCATCGTAGGCGTAACGATAGCTGCCAGCGGTGTCGGCACAGGATGTTGGCACCCGCGTGGGATGCACACCACAGAGCCGATTGAGCGCATCGTAGGCGTACCCGACGGTGCGAGTCGACGCGCCGACGGTTACCGTCATTGCGATACGATTGTCATTGGCATCATAGCTATAATCGATCTGGCGTTGAGCGGGTGACTGACCACACACCCCACCAGTGCCAAGGTGGCGTACGGATACAAGACGCTGAAGCGCGTCGTAACTATAACAGGTCGTCCCACGTTGATCACGGATCGTGTCTATCTGACCAGTTCCTGTATAGGTGTACTCGACCGTGTGCCCATCATAGTATGCTTCACGCACGAGTTGACCAAGGGCATTGTACAACGAAACATTCTCGTTATCGTCGGCCAGGAGATGGCGCACCCGCTGGTACGTCACCGCTGGCGTTCCGCTGGTAACATAGTCATATAGCCACTGCTCGTCCGACTGATCGTGCCAGATTTTGCGCGTGGGTCGGCCAAGGACATCGTACTCGAAGGTCGTTGTATGGCCATTGGCATCGACAATCTGGCGGATCTGCCCTCCGCTATCGCGACGATAGGTTGTCGTTTGTGACAGTGCATTCGTCACTGACGTGAGCTGGCGGGCTCCATTGTAGCCATAGGTCGTTGTGTTGCCGTTCAGGTCAGTCATCGCTGTCACGTTGCCAATCCCGTCATGGCGCTGCCGCTGCGTGGCTGCGGCTGATGTTCCGCTTGCCTGCGTGACTTCGGTGGGAAAACCACGTCGATCATAGCGATACCGTGTTTGAAGCGTGTTGGTCGCTGTCATCACGTCCATCTGCCCGGCGCGATTATAGGTAAAGCGCATCGGATGGGCTGTCCCATGCACCGGATCTTCGACGACAACGGGCCGATCACCCGAATCATAGCGCGTGATGGTCGCATTGCCGCGCGCATCGATCTCATGCGTCGGGCGTCCTGCTAAGTCATAGCGCGCCTCAGTTATCCGCTCATTGACCGTGCCAACAGCTTCGACGGTCTGCACCAATGTCCCCGCAAGATCGTACTCATAGCGTGTCGTAACACCACGCTGGTCGGTTACCGTTGCCACATCGCCGCGCCAGGTGTAGGTGGTTGTGATGGGGCGGGTATCGGGACCAATCACGCGCCATACTGCACCGTTGGTGTAGTATTCGTAGCTAGTCGCCCAGCCGGTGGTCGGATCGGTAACCGTAGTTTGATTCCCGCTCTGGTCGTAGGCGATCGTGGTCGTATAGCTATCTCTTCCCGGCTCACGCATCGTCATCGTCGTTGGTTGGCCAAAGGGATTGTAACTTTGTTGTGAGATAAACGTCCGCGCGGTACCGAGCGGGTCAATCACGGTTTGAGTAATGACTCCGGCATTGCCAAACACATCGAAATCCCCAAAGGCTGCGGTCGTCCCACTGGCATCCGTAGCGCTGGTGATATGCCCATATTGATTGTAGACAAAGGTCGTCGCAGCTGCTGCATCGTCACCCAAGTAGCGTGTCGCCGGGTTGCCCCGCGCATCATAGGTATAGCCACCCATCACACCGAGGCTATCGCTCACGGACGTACTATTACCTTGGGCATCGTAGCTATACACGCGCACCTGCCCATCCGGACCTTGCTCGTGGCTGGGGCGGTTCAGCGCGGTGTAGGTGATGATGGTGGTCTGGACCAAGGCGTTCGTCAGCGTGCGCTGGTTTCCACGTTCATCGTATGTGTAACAGGTATTACGAGGGGCACAGCTCGTTGGATCGGTCGCAAGGGGCGCGGCCTGCCCCGTGGTCGGGTCAGGTAACGCGACCGCGATGACATTGCGTTGGGCATCATAGCTATAGCGGGTGGTGCTGCGTTCGACCTGGCCGGTTTGGGGATGAACGCGCACATCGATGGTGGCACTGGTCATGTTAACCGCGACGCGTGGCGTGGTGCCGTGCGGATAGGTCTGCTCGTCGTAGGCATACACCTCCTGCCCGCCATCGGGGTTGGTGATGGTCGTGGTGAGGGCGGCGAGGTCGTAGCTATAGCTGGTCGTAAAGGCGGTCGTGGCATCCAGCCAGGTGGTACTGCTTTTCAAGCGCCCGTTGAGGGCCGCCGGATCGCCCGGACTGGTGTAGTAGGCGGTCGTATCGACGCGCCGCCCCAACGGATCATCGACGCGCTCGTAGAGGTGTGCGTGGTGCGTGCTATACAAGTAGGTGATCACCGGGTTCGTCGACAAGGTCGCATCGGGCTTGGGAAAGGTCACGGTTTTCAGATCGCCCGCCGCATCGTAGCCGTAGGCGTAGACATTGTTGTCCGGGTCGATGACCTGCGTGATGCGATCCTGGCTGTCGCGCACAAAGCGCACCTGACGCCCGCCCGCGCTACTCGTAATCCCGTCACGGCTGAAGGTCAGCGTAGTGTTGTTGAGATCTGTGATGCTGCGCAGCGCGCCGCTGGCGTCCATCACGAACTGGCGACCGTAGGGGTCGGTGTAGGTGTAGGTCGTCGGCGCGTACTGGGGGGTGCTGAGGAAGCAGAGGTAGCCGCGCCCGGATTGCACCACCAACGGGCAGCCGTTGGCCGTCAGTGTGCCATAGGTGCCAACAGCTCAATTTGGCATCCAGTGCTATGAAGATCAATACAGCCCTTCGTTATTAAGAGGATTTCTTAGCTTGCTCTACAAATTTTCGAAGTTGATGTTGGGTATCTGGAAGACCGAAGAAGAATGAAAACATATTTGTTGGCATGCGCCAAATACGGTCAACTAGTAAAATTGTTTGGCAGACTCTTTGTTGTAGTGGTGTCAGAGTTCTTAATGGTGTAGGTCGTCCTGTTACTTGATAATATAACCCTGATTGATAATGAAGAGGCATATAAGACCAATGAATGTACACATCGCTGTGCATCTGAAAGGCGCGATAGAGCAATGACCGTCCAACTAAGTGTAACTGAATATCTGTCAACGCTGGATGTTCAAGCAAGCGAAAAAGGTGCTCCGGTTCTAAACGGCTAAGATCATAGAGTAATGATTGACTTTGATAAAAAATGTTTGTTACATCTTCTGATAGATGTTGTATGGTTAGAAAACTCTCCGTAAGAAGTTTAGCGACGTGTGGCGAGAGATCGTCATACTGAGGGTTAACTACCCATAACAGCTCGACTGAAGCCTTTGCTGCCGATAGTCGAACTTCTTGTGATGAGTGAATTTCGATAATATTGTTGAGGAATAGTATACAGCCATCTTGTCTCTTTGCATGCCGGGGTAGAGCACGAAAAAGTAACTTTAAACTTCCGAGTATTATACACTGAATATTAACGCTTGTTTCCATCAAAAACTGACTCATCAGCTTAGGAATAATAATTTCAGCATCATCCGTCATCAATCCAAGCAACTCAATAACGCATTCTCGTGTGCTCTCCGTCTTCTCTTCCATTAATCTCAGGAGCACAGAAAGAGATTGTTTAAATACATTGTATACACTTACACGAAGACGCATTGCTGCAATTGATGTTGGGGTTCCTTCTGCGGCTACATTTAATACGTTGAGCATTGCAAAAAATAAATCATCTTTATACGAAGTTTTTTCATCTTGAATGAGTTCAATAATAAATGGAAGAATAAACGATGTAGCAGGATAAATATCACCCGCTTCTTGTCCACTACCAAACAAGAAAGTAAGTGCCTCCTCGTGCATCTCTGCATCATCAGATTGTAATTGTAAAATGTATACAGGAATGTCCCTCGCAAAATGTTGAACATAAATGTGATTACCAAAAGACCCCCAATCAATATTGTGAAGATTATTAAGCATAATTTTGTGCTCCTGTCAAGAATCTGACACCCTGACGCTTTTCAGATTTGCTGGTTGGCCTCCTAATACTACAACGAGAGAACACTTTTGAGTTCTTCCGCAGCCTGTTGCGGCGAAGCGTCTCTCAGAACATATGTGCATTATGCTCTGAATGGCGTCCCTATGCTCTGCTCAAAAAGATCTCGTTGTAGTATTAGCAGACTATTTCAAAAATACACTACCCAGCTTATCAAGCCATCGAGCCGATATACTATACCCTGAAGCGCGCAATCCTGAAATAAGCCCTGCACAATTACGCTTGTCTGGGCCGCACGGCCCATTCGGGTTGGAAATCCCAAGCGCTGCCGTCTGATAAGGTTTATTTGATTGCCAACCATTGTTTTTCATGTGTCGTACCGCTGCTTCTTCAGCATGTTCACCAAATTCTCCAATTACGAAATCCCATCCCGCCTCCATCGCAATTTCCTTGACCGCATCAATAAATTGCTGTCTCAAGAAGCTAAATGCCTGATACCTCGGACTACCCGGTTTTATTGTATCCGGAATGTCATTTACGGATACAAGTTCAATATTTCTACCAGGTTCCAGCGGGACGTCTCCCCGGCTAATGGTTGCCTTTAGCGCAGAGATAATTCTCTTATCTACATGATAATTTCCTTTTTCTGCCTTCGCAATAGCCCGCTTCATGGCATCCTCATAGATTAGCCGAGCTTCTGCCGCTAGCAGATCGCCAACAGACTGGGCAATAGCCTCCAGTACACCTTGACGAGCCAGCTGAATTCCCCCACTTACTATTCTAGCACGCGCTGTTTTCAGCGCATACTCCCCTGCAAAAAGCCCCGAAGGGTCAATTGCATTAACTGGATCGTTCGCAACGTACCCATAACGGTTCCACTCGCGTGGATCATTCTGCATGAGGTCTGCCGGGTCGCGGCTCAGGAAGCGCCCAAGTCCCGGCGCATAGTATCGTGCGCGCAGATAGTATAGCCCAGTTTGGGCATCTTGGTATTGGCCGGTGTAGCCGTAGGCCTGCACACTGCTGCCGCTCTGGGCGCGGGTCTCGCCGAAGGCGGTGTAGCTATACTGGTCGGTCAGCGCTGCGGTCGCGCTGGTCAGTGCGCGCACGCTGCCCTGTCCATCAAGCAGGTAATAGCTCCGCGTACTGCCGCGTGCGAAACTGATGGGGTCGTTGTTGGCAAAGACGTAACTGGCGATGCTTGCCCCGGTCGGATCGTAGGCACGCACCATGTCACCATAGAACGCGCTTTCGTCCCACAGATAATTGGTCGTCTGGCTTGCTACCTGTTCCTGCACACGCCGCCCATCGGCATCATAGGCATAGCGATAGCTCGTACCCGATGGCAGTGTGACGTTGGTCAGCCGGTCAGCGGCATCCCACGTATACTGCGTCAGCGTACTGCCGTCGCTGATCTGCGTCAGATTGCCACGCGCATCGTAGTGATACTGCGCGCTTCCTGCCGCCGTGAGTTGATCGAGGGCGTTGTAGTTGTACGTCGTGCTCTGCCCGTTGATGGTCTGGCTGAGCCGATTACCAACGCGGTCATACGCAAAATCGGCCTGTGCGATCACCGTGCCATTGCTCTGGCGTATGGTTTCACCAGTCAGGCGGTACGCAGCGTCATACCGCCACTCGGTCTGGGTTCCATCAGCTTCGACGAGGTGGGTGCGATTGCCGGCGAGTCCAAGGGTGTAGGCGTAGCGCAGCAGCGGTGGCTGTGTGCCAATGTGATGGGTGATTTCCGTCAGGCGATCGAGATCGTCATAGCGGTAACTCGTGATCAGATTGTTTGGCAGCGTCCGCTCACTCAGCGTCCCGATGCTTCCCAGATCGTAGCGATAGCTGGTCGTACCGCTTGCGGCACCGCTTGGGTCAACCACGCTCGTCAGACGGTTGAGGGCATCATACGTATACTGCACGTCGCCGCTCGCGGTCGTGAGTCGCGTGCGATTGCCCACCGGGTCATAGGCAACCTGAATCCGTTGGCCATCGGGTACAACCGTTTGCGTCAGCCGATCCTGTGCATCATAGGTGTAGGCCGTGGTCCCGCGCCCATCAACGACCGTGGCACGTTGCCCGGTTGGCGTGTAGGTATAGCGAACGCTTGCGCCATCGTAGTAGCGCAGCTCGCTGAGCTGGTTTTGCGCCGTATAGGTATACACAGTGGTCTGACCACTCGCAAGTCGGTGGCTGACCTGATTGCCAACAGCGTCATAGCTAAACGCTTCGCTGGTACTGGCATCCGGCCAGACTTTGCCGATCACTTGGCCTGCCGCATCATAGGTGAGTTGGGTGACGCGACCCGCCGCATCAGTAATGGCGGTCAGATTCCCATTCAGATCGTAGCCATAGCCGGTGGTTTCAGACAACGCATTGGTGACCGCAATCAATTGTCCGACTGCATCATAGGCAAACGTGGTGCGCTTGTCGGCCTGGTCAACGCTCGCCGTCCGATTGCCGACACCATCATACAGCGTGGTCATGTTCGTACTATCCGGCAAGGTCGTCGTTGTCAGCCGTCTGCGGGCATCGTAGGCATATGTGGTCTGGCGATTGTTCGGATCCTGTTGGGCTACACGCTCGCCCGCCGCGTTATAGCTCGTAAGCATTGTGTGGCCAAGCGCATTCGTCATACTGATGGTGCGCCCAGCGGCATCGTAGCCATAATGTGTAGGGGCACTCCGCGGGTTCGTTTCGCGCACAACCCGCCCGAGCGCATCGTAGATCCACAGGGTGGTCGCAGAATCAGGGGTACCTTCGGCCAGGGTCGTGCTGATGCGTTGGCCAGCGCGATCATAGGTGTGGCGCATGACGCGCCCCTGCTGATCGGTTTGCGTCTCGACTGCACCACGCCAGGTATACGTAGAGCGCGTCGTTACGGCATCCGGGTCGGTAATCGTGGTTGCCGGAGCGATGACTGCCGTGAGTCGATTGGCGGCATCGTAGGTGTAGGTTGTGCGCCGACCGAGCGGGTCGATCATCGCCGTCCGATTACCGTTGGAGTCGTATTCATACGCGGTTACCCGATTGAGGGCGTCGGTCATGATGCGCGTCCAGCCCAAGGCATCATACTGATAGCGCGTGACACCGTGTTGAGCATCGGTGATGGTCAGCAGACGGCCCAGGGAGTCGTAGGTATAGTTCGTGGTGCGGCTCAGCGGATCGGTCGTGCGGATCTGGTTGCCAAAGGAGTCGTAGAAGGACTGGGTCATACCCCCATTCGCATCGGTGAACGCGGTAAGGTTGCCCCGATCATCAAAGCTGAAACGTGCTCGTATACCAAGGGCATCGGTCAACGTTGTAGGTGCAAACCGGCCGTCGTAGCTGATGGTTTGCACACGCGCTAAGGGGTCGCGGATCTGCGTTGGGCCACCATAGCGATTGTAGGCGGTTGTGGTCGTCTGCCCCAGCGGATCGGTCACCGCGGTCTGATTGCCGTGGGAGTCGTAGGCATACGTGGTGGTCTGGTTGAGGGCGTTGGTGCGGGTGATGACGTTGCGCTGGGCGTCGTAGCCATAGCTGGTGGTGCGGTTGAGCGGATCGGTCTCGCGCAGCACAAGGCCGCTGGGGTCAG
>JAAUTF010000226.1 GCA_012031775.1 Candidatus Altimarinota bacterium
GGCGGCTGGAAGTGGCCGTACCGCTTAGAATGGCAACTGTTCGATGCCCATACCGTCGCCAAAGCCACTAGTGGTGATGTTGCCTTGTCGCTGAATGAGGAAGAGCCGGATAGAGCACTGGCTAACAGGGGCTTGTGTCTCAGGATCGGCAGCTGGTCGGACAAACACGACTATCTCATCTGCTGTGACCGCCACCACAACTACTTCGAGTATGTCCTCAACGCCCACGACAGCAATCCCTGGTCGGATAGTATGGATTTCGGCTGCAACCCGGTAGCGAACTCGTTCCTGGCGTGGCTGCGAACGTACGGCAGGCCGCGTTGAATTACCTCATCACAGTATGAGCGTCTGCTGTTTGCGTTTCCTCACCTTCTCGTATATACTTCTTATATATACTTTTACCAGGGAGGGGCGGGCTCATGGATACTGCGAAGCTTTTCTTAAACGGGCAGAGCCAGGCCGTTCGCCTGCCAAAGGAGTATCGCTTTCAAGGGGATCGTGTGTATCTCAAACGCATCGGCAATGCGGTTGTCTTACTGCCGTATGACGCACCGTGGCAAACACTTCTTGACAGCTTAGATAACTTTTCAGATGATTTTATGCAGGAACGTGAACAACCGCCGCTTCAGGAGCGCGAAAGCCCGTTTGTATGAGCTATCTTCTCGATACTGATACATGCATTGCGATTATTCGCCAACGTCCGGCTCACGTTTTACAGCGGTTGAAACAACAAGCGCCTGGTACGGTTGGCGTATCGTCCATTACGGTTGCTGAGCTGAGCACTGGCGCGGCTAAAAGCGCACAACCACAACAGAATGCTGACGCACTCGATCAATTTCTGTTGCCACTTGAAGTATATGCTTTCGATTATGGCGCGACTCAAATCTATGGCACTACTCGAGCAAAACTCGAACGACTTGGCACTCCTATCGGCTCGATGGACACCTTGATTGCAGCGCACGCTCTTAGCCTTGACTTCGTCGTCGTCACGAATAATACGCGCCATTTTGCTAAAGTACCGGGGTTACGGTTAGAGAATTGGTTCGAGCTCAGTAGCTGACAAGCGAGTAAAACTCACAGCACATACAATTGCGCTCGTTCGCCCAGTAGCGCGCGCATTGTGACGCGCCTGGGCTTCTGACTCCTGACTCCTGACTCCTGACTTCTGCTATACAAATCATACCTGTCGGTTAAGAAACCTTTTCGCTGCCACCCGGCCCGCCGTGTTATGCTGCATCCATCTGCTCCTCGTCAGCGACGACGAGGTATTTCTGAAGGAGGCACTTATATGGCAGCGCAACCGGTTGTTCAAAAAAGCGGCGAGATCGTGATTCCCGACCCGCCGCTGGCCCACACCTTGTTCAGCACCACCCGCTTCGCCTGGCTCTTCGCTATCGTTCGCGTGTATCTTGGCTACGAGTGGCTGATGGCCGGCTGGCACAAGGTCGAAGATCCACGCTGGACGCAAACTGGCGAGGCGCTTCAAGGGTTCTGGGTGCGCGCTGTGGCGATCCCCGAGCAAGGCCGCCCCGCCGATCGCTTATGGTTGGTACCGCGACTTCATCCAGTTTATGCTCGATGCCGGCTGGTACACCTGGTTCGCCAAGCTCGTCGCCTATGGTGAACTGCTGCTCGGTATCGCGCTCATTTTGGGTGCCTTTGTCGGCATCGCCGCCTTCTTCGGCGCGTTTTTGAACTGGAACTTCATTATGGCGGGTGCCGCTAGCACCAACGCTGTGCTCTTCACCCTCGCTATCTTCCTGATGCTCGGCTGGAAAGTTGCCGGTTGGTATGGCCTCGACCGCTGGCTGCTGCGTCTTGTCGGCACCCCCTGGACTGGCGGTAAGAGCGATATGCGCACACCCCGCCCTGTGTAATTGAGGAATCAGGAGTCAGAAGCGCAGTACTATGCCTTCTGACTCCTGGCTTCTGACTCCTGATTCCTAACTTGACATTCACAAGCACGTTTGTTATCATTACAAGGCAGCAATTAACAACTAAAGAGCAGCACTCATCCAGAGAGGCGGAGGGACCGGCCCTATGAAGCCTCGGCAACCCCCCTGAAAAGGGAAGGTGCCAAATCCGGCAGTACGATCTGGAAGATGAGCAGCGTGCATTGGCGCGTCGTTTAGTATGCGCTTGTGATCGTTAGCCCTCATCTTTCAGATGAGGGTTTTTTGTTGTAGATGTCGTGGGTGTGGCAGCGAAGCTGCCACACCCACGACGATAGCTTTAATGGAGGGAACGTATGGCTGAGGACGTGAGCTTCACCGGGTTCGAGACACGCGCGCTGCACGCTGGCCAGCAGGCCGATCCGACGACGGGCGCGCGCGCGGTGCCGCTGTACCTGACGACGTCGTACCAGTTTAAAGACACCGATCACGCCGCGCGCTGTTTGGCCTGCAAGAGTTCGGCAACATCTACACGCGCATTATGAACCCCACCACCGATGTTTTCGAGCAGCGCATCGCCGCACTCGAAGGCGGTGTGGGTGCTCTAGCGCTCGCCTCGGGCCAGGCCGCCGAGACGCTCGCCATTCTCAACATCGCACGCGCAGGCGACAATATCGTTTCGTCCTCCGATCTCTACGGCGGGACATATAACCTTTTCCGTCACACCTTGCCGAAGATCGGCATCACCACGCGTTTTGTCGATGCGCGCGACTTCGACGGCTTTCGGGCGGCGATCGACGATAACACCAGGGCGTTCTTTGTTGAACTGATCGGCAACCCTCGTCTCGACATTCTCGACCTAGAGCGCATTGCTGCTATCGCTCACGAGGCCGGAATCCCGGTGATCGTCGATGCGACCACCGCCACACCCTACCTCTGCCGACCTTTTGAATGGGGCGCGGACATCATCGTTCACTCGGCCACCAAATTTATCGGCGGCCACGGCACCAGCATCGGCGGCGTGATCGTCGATAGCGGCACGTTCGACTGGACACAAGGCCGCTTCCCTGAATTTACCGAACCCGATCCTTCGTACCACGGCCTCATCTACACCCAGGCTTTCGGCAACCTGGCCTACATTTTAAAAGCGCGCGTACAGGGCCTGCGCGACTATGGTGCCAGCGTGAGCCCCTTCAACTCCTTTCTCTTCCTGCAAGGGTTAGAGACGCTGCCGCTGCGCATGGAGCGCCATAGCCAGAACGCGCTCGCCGTCGCTAAGTACCTCGACGAGCACGCCAAGGTCGCCTGGGTGAATTACCCCGGTCTGCCGAGCCACCCGAGCTACGAGCTAGCGAAGAAATACCTGCCGAAAGGCCAGAGCGCGCTTGTCGGCTTCGGCCTACACGGCGGTCGCGCTGCCGGCAAGCAGTTCATCGAGGGCCTACGGCTCTTCTCGCATCTTGCAAACATCGGCGACGCGCGCAGCCTGGCGATTCACCCGGCCACAACGACCCACAGCCAGCTCACGTCCGAGGAGCAGCAGATCACCGGTGTTACCGACGCTACGTGCGCCTCTCGGTCGGTATCGAGACGATCGACGACATCATCGCCGATCTGGAGCAGGCGCTGAATCGCGTCTAAAAGGTTGTAGAAAGAGAGCCTGTTGTTGCCGCTGGTGGTGGCTTTGCCACCACCAGCGGCAACAACTCCCCTTTCTAAACCTGGCATTCGCCAGAGAACATGACAGCACACGAATTGGAGCGCCACAGCGATAATCTCGTCCAGCGTCAGCAGCTGACCTGGGCAGCACCGCTGCGCCTGGAGAGCGGCGCGCAGCTGGGGCCGCTGACGCTGGCGTATGAAACGTATGGTACGCTGAACGCGCGGCGCGATAATGCGATTCTGTTATTGCACGCGCTCTCGGGCGATGCCCACGCCGCCGGGCGATACCATATCAACGACCGCAAACCGGGTTGGTGGGATCCGATGGTCGGGCCGGGGCGCGCGTTTGATACCGAGCGCTACTTCGTGATCTGCTCGAACGTGATCGGCGGTTGCCAGGGCAGCAGTGGGCCAGCGAGCCGCAACCCGGCCACCGGAAAAGCCTACGCTGCCAGCTTTCCAATAATCACGATCGGCGATATGGTGGCCGCACAGACACGGCTGATCGATGCGCTCGGTATCGCCCGGCTGCACGCGGTGGCTGGCGGTTCGATGGGCGGCTTTCAGGCGCTTGAATGGGCAACGGCACACCCTGAGCGCGTCGCACGTGCGATCGTGCTAGCCAGTGCAGCGCATTCTGCACCGCAGACGATCGCCTGGAACAGCATTGGGCGCCGCGCGATCATGGCCGACCCACGCTGGCGCGGCGGCGACTACTACGGCCACGAGCCGCCCAGCGACGGGCTCGCGGTGGCGCGTATGATTGGCCACGTTACCTATGTCAGCGATACTGCCCTTGAGCGCAAGTTCGGGCGCAGCCTGCAGCACGGCACCACACCAGCCTTTACGCTGGAACCAGAGTACCGTATCGAGAGCTACCTCGATTATCAGGGCCAGAGCTTTAACGAACGCTTCGATGCCAATTCCTACCTCTATATCACCAAGGCGATGGATTATTGGGATCTCGCGCAGCGCTACGGTTCACTCGATACAGCCTTCGCCCGCAGTTCAGCCGCCTATCTACTGCTCTCCTTCACTAGCGACTGGCTCTACCCGAGCGCCGAGTCACAGCGCATGGCCGACGCACTCGTGCGGGCGCAGTGCGCCGTCGAGCACGTTGAGCTGCACTCCGATGCCGGCCACGACGCCTTTCTGATCGATTATGCGGCCCAGGTGCCGATTGTTGGAGACTTTCTGCGCTAGGTGAGAAGATAGGTTGGGGCCAAGCGGTGATGGCGACGCCATCACCGGCTGGCCCCAACCTATGGTATTATTAACCTATTCCTTAGAGCGAACTCAACCGATGCCACGATGGCAATCGCCTGTAGCGCAACGCGCTGCGGGCTAGCTGCGATAGTTCATGGCTACTCAAACGGCCGTATCTACGGCGCTGATCGAAGTTGAACACCTGTCGTTCTGGTATCGCCGCACCCCAGTGGCGGCGCTGCAGGATATTTCACTGGCTATTTACCCCGGTGAAGTGCTGCTGATCGCCGGCCCGAGCGGCTGCGGCAAGAGCACACTGCTGCGCTGTTTGAACGGGCTTATACCGCATACCTATCGTGGCGAACAGCAGGGCGTCGTACGTATTGCCGGGCGCGACACGCGAGAACTGACGCTGGCCGGTATCGCGGAGACGGTCGGTACGGTGCTGCAAGACCCGGAACGGCAGATTGTTGCGGCCAACGTGCTCGAAGAGGTCGCCTTCGGGTTAGAGAACCAGGGCCTACCGGTGGCCGAGGTGCTCGAACGCTCGTATGCCACGCTGGAAGAGCTTAGCCTGGCAGCTTTCGCTGAACGCGAGATGTTTACGCTCTCGGGCGGCGAGAAGCAGAAACTGGCTCTGGCCGGGGTGCTGGCGCTTAAGCCGCAAGTGATCATTCTTGATGAGCCCTTGGCCAACCTCGACCCGCAGAGCGCCGCAGAGAGTATGGCGCTCTGCGCCGTATCGCCGATAGCGGCTGCGCTGTGGTGATCGTCGAGCATCGTGTCGAGGAGGTGCTCAGCATCGCGCCCGAGCGCGTCGCGCTGATGGACGAGGGCCGCATGATTTACCTTGGCCCCGGCGACGCTGTTGGTGAGCACGCCGACCCACGTGCAGTCAAGCTGCCCGCACCTATCGCGCTACGGCGGATGCAAGCGTTGGGGATGGCCACACCACCTGCCATTAGCAGGCCGGCTGCTGAGCGCAGCACGCTCATCGAGCTGCGTAATGTGCGCTTCGGCTACGACGAGCGACCAATTCTTAAGGATGTCAGCGCGAGCGTGTACGCAGGCGACCGCATCGCGCTGCTCGGCCCGAACGGCAGCGGCAAGAGCACGCTAGTCAAACAGATGATTGGCCTGCTACGCCCGCAATCCGGCCAGGTGCTGCTCGCCGACCAGAATGCCGCAAAGCTCAGCGTGGCCGAGGCTGCGCGCAAAGTTGGCTATGTCTTTCAGAACCCTGGCCATATGCTCTTTGCGCCGACCGTGCGCGAAGAACTGGCCTTTGGCCCACGTAATATCGGTCAACGCGACGACGAGATCGCGCGCAACAGCGCTGTCGCGCTTGAGCTGCTGGGGCTTGCGGGCTTTGAAGATCGCCCGCCGCTCACGCTCTCCTTCGGCCAACAACGCCGACTCTGTATCGCCAGCGTGGTGGCCATGCGCGCCGGTGTGCTGCTGATGGACGAGCCGACAGCAGGGCAGGATTATCGTAGCTACACCCAGTTTATGGACGGTATTATTCAGCTCGGGGCTTTTGCGGCGCAAATTTTTATCACCCACGATCTCGATCTGGCGATCAGCTACGCGAACCGCATCTGGCTTTTCGTCGACGGTACCATTGTTGCCGACGGCCCGCCAACTGAAGTGCTCTCCGATGAAGCGTTGCTGCGACGCTGCCGTATTCTGCCGACCTCGCTGTGGCACGAGAACCGGCGTCTGCTTCCGCATAGCGGCGGCATGCAGCGGCTTGAAGAACTGGCAGCACTCGTGTAGAAGTCAGGAGTCATTGGCACTTCTGAATTCTGACTCCTGAATTCTGACTTCTCCAATAGGGGCGCTCTCCGCGACGAGCGGCGCAAGGCATAATCTGTAGGAGGAACTTGTTATGACCACACTCACCGGTAGGGCAAGCGCGTGGGCCGTCAGCACCCGTTCGATCGTCTATATGGCGATCGGCGCGGCGCTCTACGGCGTGTTGGGCTGGGCGACGTCGTTTTTGCGAATTCCTGGGCCGTTCAACTCACAGATTCGTCCGGCGATCGTCATCCCGATGTTCTTCGGCGCGCTCTTTGGCCCTTGGGTCGGCTTCTTCGCCGGCTTCGTCGGCAACATCATCATCGACTTGATCGCGGGCTACGGCTTCTCGTGGAACTGGAGCCTGGCCAATGGCCTGCTCGGTCTGATCAGCGGCCTGGCGTTTGCACGCGCTCGTGGCGAGGAACTGCCGAGTCTCACCCAGGTGCTGCTCTTCGCCATCGGCGGCAACCTGATCGCCTTTCTCTTGCCAGCGTCACCGACATCTGGGTTTATGGCACCGACCCGGCACTCGTCCCTGTGCAGTACTTCGGCGTGATCGTGCCGAATATCATCGCCGCCGTCGTGCTACTGCCGATTTTGTACATCGGCTATAAACAAGTCCAAGATCGTAGCGGACGCTAAAAATGATATGGTCGGCGCGTAGCTGTGCTACGCGCGACCATATGTTTGTGGGTATGATCGCCAGCTTCAAATACTACCCTTCCAACAGCCCCATCCACCGGCTCGACCCGCGCACTAAATTCGCGCTGCTGCTGGTGGCGACGTTCAGCGCCGCGCTGCTGCCCGATCTACGGGTGCTGCTGGTGTTGCTCGCGCTCGCCGTGCTCTACTATAGCCTGGCGCGCTTGCCCTGGCAGCAGACCCGCACCGCGTGGAGCTTCTTTATCTTCTTTATTGTCGTCGTGGTGGGCTTCAATACGGTGATCGCCGGGGCTGGCTCGGGCGGTGCCGACAGCAGCCCGGTGCTGCTGCCGCTGCCGTTGGGGCTCGACATCACCTGGCGCGACGTAATCAACGCGCTGTCGATCATGATGCGCATGCTGATCGGTGCTTTTATGGCGATCCCGATCACCTTCACGATCAAGCCGACGCGTTTCGGCGTGGCCTTTCGTGGTATGGGCCTCGGCGACCGCATCGCTTTTGCGGTCGACCTGGCTATTCGGCTGGTGCCGACCTACGGTGCGAACTTTGCCAGTACTGTGGACGCGCAGCGCGCCCGCGGCTTCGAGTTCGACAAGCTCAAAGGCGGGATTATAGCCCGCTTACAGCGCCTGGCCCCGCTGGCCGTGCCCGTCACCCTCGACGCGATCGTCAGCGGCGAAGACATCGCCAACGCGCTCGACATGCGCGGCTTCGGCACACGCCCGCGCACATGGATTCACGCCCGCCGCCTTGCCCCCGTCGACTGGATCCTGCTCGCGCTCGGTGCTGCCATCCTTGTTGGCTGCCTCTGGTGGCGGGTCGCCGTTGGCGGTGAGTTGTGGCTGCCACCTTTCCCCTTGTAATGCCGCAGCACTAACACGAGTAAGTAGCTGCGGGTCAAATAAGGTGGCGTTGGCAATCAACAACTTATTCCCGCAGTAGAGAGCTGGCTATTGCCGCCTACCGGTCGGCGCGGCGAGCTGTTGCAGGAGAAGTGGCCTCACATGCGCGTGACGCGTGACACGCCCATACAGACGCGTCACGCGTCACGCGGCGATGATGCCTGCTCCGCTTCCCTAAGCGCCAAACGCCCGCTACAATCTTGCCGCAGGGCTCAGCATAGGTGCTCCTCACCTTCGGCGCGGCTGGCGCGCTGAACCGACGTTGCGGTACCAGCTTGCGGCCTATCCTCTGCCCCTGCCTCACGGCTGTAGCGCAGCAGCGCAAATACGAGGTAAAAGAGCACGAGAGCGAAGATCAGCTGCAGAAGAGTGAGCCACATAGCCAATAATTCTGTTTTTGTATGAGCGAATACTTTTGCTTAGTATATGCTTAGGCTCTCCAGGATTTCCCGGAGTCAGCCCTACATCTAGTAGTTCAATAGTAGTTCAAATTGAAGCGTCGATAGCCTTCCAGGTCAAGCGTGATGCGTTGGAACAAATGCTGGTGATTCGTGATGCCG
>JAAUTF010000227.1 GCA_012031775.1 Candidatus Altimarinota bacterium
TGATAAATATGCGGTGCAGTCGTCTCGTTCGCTACGACAGCTGTTTCGTCGAGTTGGCCGCTCTCGCTCAACAAAGATTGGAGCTGTTGGTAGGCAGCGTGGATACGCTCAGTACGTTTGCGCCGTGCAAGGCTACGTGAAAGCACGTCGGCCACCCGGCTACGCAATTCATCCAGGTGTATCGGCTTGAGCAAATAGTCCGCAGCCTCTGAGCGTACTGCTGCGATGGCGCTGGGCAGCGAGCCATGCGCAGTGAGGATGATGACCGGCAGGTGCGCGCGCGCGCCCGCAGTTTGCTCATGAGCGTGATGCCATCGCTCTCGCCGATGTGCAGATCGACAATGGCGAGGTCGATGTTTTCGGTGCTGGCCAGCACCTCTGCCGCTTTTTCGTCGGCTGCCACGTGGACACGATAGCCGGCCTGGGCTAGTCCGTCGCCGATGACTCGGCGCACCACTGCTTCATCATCAACAAAGAGAATGCTTGGGCTTTGCATGGATACGTCTCCAAACCGCTTAACTCGTGCGCAGCATATCGTGCTGTGCAGCTGCACTGGGTCACAGCTACACTGCCTATGCAGTTGCCCCTACGGGGTGCGCCCTGCTGACTCCTCACTACTGCGTCCTGAACTCTCGCTGCGAATACACGGGAGGGCGATCTTCACACAAGTGCCATTGCCGACCTGACTGCTCAGGCTGATCTGGCCACCGTGTTGTTCGACGATCTGTTTTGCAAGGTACAACCCCAGGCCCACGCCCTGTGTTTTGCTGGTATAAAACGCCTCGAAGACGGTGGCGAGTCGTTCGGGGGCGATCCCGATACCTGTATCACTGATACAGACGATAGAGCGTTCACTGCTGGCATCTACATAACTGCGCACGCTGATTGTGCCGCCTTGTGGCATGGCCTCCTGTGCGTTCAGCAATAAGTTTAGCAGCACTTGTCGTAGTGTGTCGGCTTGGCCGGCAACCGGTGGCAATGTCGGAGACAGGTCAGCCTCAAGCTGAATATGTTGCTGTACAAATTGCCGTCGTGTCAGGCGGCGCACCTGCTCGAGCATCTCATTTAGCTGTACGTGCCCCCATATATGCTGGGGCGGGCGGTAAAATCTCCGCAGGCTTTCCATCGTGCGGCTCATACGATCGAGCTCATCGTGCGCCAGCCCCAGGTACTCGTCGACGCGCGGCGGCAGCGCTGGTTCCTCGCGGCAGAGCTCGAGGCAACCGACCACGCTCTGTAATGGATTACCGATTTCGTGCGCAATACCAGCCGCCAGGCGGCCCAGGCTCGTGAGTTGCGCGTGCAGAATCAGGCGGCGCTGAAGCTCTTCCTGCTCCGTGACATCGCTCCAGCGCTCCAGCCAGCACGCTCCATCGTGATGACGATCATCTACCGCGAACCGCTCGACATCGTACCAGTGCCGCTGACCGCTGGCATCGTTGCAGCAGACGCGCCAACTGCCCTCCTGCAATGTGCTACCAGAGCTTGTATCATGTATTAAGCTGCTATTTCTCCCGCTGGCTGTGCTTGTTTCCTGTGCTTCACCGGTGCTCCCGCTTGGATCGACCGGCACATGGCTTCGTGGATCATGTCGCAGTTCGCGGCAACGCACAAGTTCGCCCCAGAGTTGCTGGTATACGACTCCAACAACTGCCTGTGGCCGCTGACCAGCGATATGTGCGCAGAAGGAGCTGTTGGCTGCAAGGATTAGCCCGCTACAGTCGAGCAGTAACATGCCATCGACGAGATTATCGAGGATCACCCGCAAGAGATCGCGGCTGCGTCGAAGTTCATCGGTGCGTTCGGCTACCAGCGCTTCTAAGACTTGAGTGTGCTGACGCAGCTGCGCAACGAGTTGCTTATCGCTGAAGGACGCGCCGCCCGCCGGGGACGAAAGAGAAGATGATTGCATGATAATAATGTTGTGTTATACAGAATGCCTACTATGGCGTGCTGCCCTTTGCGCTGCATCGTAACACGATCACCGGCGTGTAGCGTGTAATCCTTAGTCCTGAATATTGTTGGTACTGCGCCGAGTTGTGCCATAGCAACGCTGAATCGTCTGTGAGAAGCTTGTATTGTAAGATAGAGCAATCTTAAACAGTGGTGCGTGGCTACGCTGCGCACTACGACACAGGCTTCTCTACAACCTAGTGGAGGAATACTATAACAATCCTACATGAGTTGTACATTGCTTGTGTGCAATCTGGCGGCTACGCGGCCAGATTGCACACAAGCTTGTTCGCAAACCGTTTAGGGTTGCTATATATTAGCCTTTGCATAGTATGTGCATTTGGTTGAATGTATATTTGCACGTTACATTGTTTGTAATACTAGATTGTATACAGTATTGTTGTGGTTTTAGTATGGTTTTGAAATGCTTATGTTGTGTATCGCAGTTTTATACTGGCCTATACTAGGCACAGCAGAGTATTGTTGAGGCAAAGGGCTGCGAACGCCGCAGCTGGCCATTAGCAGCAGAAGGAGAACGCCCGATGGCAACACGGCAAGAGCAAATCAGCGAGGCACTCGATCGCCTCAGCAGTAATGCGGGCAGCGATGTAGCAGGTGTGGCGGCTGTAAGTATGGATGGAATTGTGCTTGTTTCGCGTATGGCAGTCGATGTTAATGCCGATCGAGTTGGCGCGGTGGCAGCGACCATGATGGGTGTCACACGGCGCGTCTCGGGAGAGTTGCGTATCGGTATGGCCGAAGAAACCATCATCAAAGCCGATCATGGGCTATTTCTTGTGATGCCGGCCGGTGATCAGAGTCTGCTGGCCGTGAATCTCCGCCAGGGGGCGAATCTGGGAATGGTGCGTTTGGAAGCGCGCGATGCGGCTCAGGCGATCAGCCAGATACTGTAGGTGACAACGGGTGCGATTAAAAGCTTTCCGGTACAATGATGTTTAATTTTGTTCAACCAAGGAGTACGTTCCAATGATCGATCGCGCAAGCTGGCAGATTCACGATGAAGCAACACTAGGCGAACTCGTCGAACTTATGCATCTTTCCCCTGTGGAAACCGCCCTGATGGGCGCGCTCCACGCTGACGCCACATTGATTGCGCCCGCGATGACCCAGGCCTTCTATGCGCGACTCTTTGCCCACGCTCAAACCGCCGAGTACTTGCAGGGCGTAAGTATGGATCGCCTGCACTCAATGGTGGCCGAGTGGTTTACACAGCTTTTCTGTGGCACCTACGACGCCGAGTATGCCCGGCGGCGTATGACGATCGGCCAGATCCATGTGCGCATTGGCCTGCCTGTGCGGTACCCGCTGGCCATGCTCGATATTGTGATGCCTTATGGCGAACAGCTCGCTGCGAAGAGCAGTGATCCTACCGCCGCTGTAGGAGCCTTCCGCAAAGTGCTCGCGCTTGATGTCGCAATTTTTAACCAGGCCTACGAAGATAACCAGCTGCGCCATCTTGCCGAACTTGTTGGCGGTGAGCGTCTGGCACGCCGCTTGCTCACCGGGATGGGCTAAATTAAGCGCTATGCGTTGCGCCTTTTGCGGCTAGATCTGTCACAACGGTGACGATATATTCCGTTCCTAGTGCTCTAGATCGAAGGGATACCCATGGCCCTAGAAGGCACACTGCACGATATGCCGCTACCGGATCTGATCCAGATCTTTCGTATGGGGCCGAAAACCGGAATTCTGTTGCTTAATGCACCACGTGAGCGCGGCGTCATTTACGTTGCGGCTGGTCGTCTTGTCGAGGCCGCTGTCCTACCATATGAAGGTCGTGCCATCGTCGCAGCCCACGATGAAGCGGTCTTGCATATGTTGTTATGGGAAGAAGCGAATTTCGTCTTTCGCCACGATCTGGCAGCGGCCAGTCGCCCGGCGCGGATCATCCGGGATGCGGAGTGGCTTGTGCTTGAGAGCGTGCGCCGCCGCGATGATTCAACTCACTTGTTACGTTATCAGCGCCTGACGTTAGACACGCGCCTCCAACTTTCGCCTTTGCCACAAAGCGCCGACCATAGTGTCAGTCTTGATGTGCGTCAGTGGCGAATTCTCAGCCAGGTTGCAAGCTGCCCTGATCTCCGCGCGATCGTCCAAGCCACCGAGCTACCGGCACAGCAAGTGATACAGACTGTCGCCGAACTTGTGGCTATCGGAATGATCGAGGTGATCGAGCGCTCACGTTCACGGCCTGCTCATCGAGAGCGCCCTGCGACATCGCTCTCGGTGGCTGCCCTTGGCGGCGGAGCCGACGTCGCTGCTGGTCGTACTTTGCTCGACGCGATCATGCGCCGTGTTCGCAGCCTGTAGGAATCAGAATGCACCAGATCAAAGTCGTCGTCACCGGGAGCTACTCGGCGGGGAAATCGCAATTTATCCGCACGATAAGCGATATCGAGCCGGTAAATACCGACTATGCCGTGACCCTGGCCGAAGAGCGTGCGCTCAAGCAAGAGACCACGGTAGCACTTGATTTTGGCACTATCGCGATCAACAATAAGCTCAACCTTTATCTTTTTGGTACACCAGGCCAGGAACGTTTCGATTTTATGTGGGAACATCTCGCCGACGGCTGTCTCGGTTATATCGTGCTTGTAGATAGCTGTCGACCGGCCCAACTTAGCGAAACGCAGCGCCTCATGGATCGGTTCGCCGAGATCACGGACGCACCCTTTGTCGTCGCGGCGAATAAGCAAGATGATCCTTCTGCGCTGCCACCGGCTTATGTGCGGCGGCGCCTTGGCCTACCGCTCGACGTGCCGTTGCTTGCGTGTACCGGCTTTGAGCGCGACAGTGTCAAGCGTGTTCTACTCGCTCTCCTCAAACAGGTTATTGCCACGACTACGCCACCCTGAGCTAACAATGCTAAACGACGGATAAAGGAGATGGTGTGTTGTACGCGGTGTAGCCGTGTATAACACACCATCTCCTTTTATTATGTTGCCTGCCTCTGGCAGCTAACTCCTGACTCCTTCTTCATATTGCAGTCAAACGTAACCGGACGTGGTACAATTCCGGCAGGTTGTGTGTGTGCGGTTTGTACAAGGGCGTTGTTTTACTGTAACCCTCGGGCTAGCCGAACGTACACCGTAGTGCGGGGTGCAGCGGCAGCATCGCTAGAATGCTGAGATATGCCAGTATGAACGATTGGAATGGATTTCACGGCCCGAACGCGGGCTATCTGATGGAGCTGTATGAGCGTTTTCTTGCCGATCCGAACGCGGTCGATGCAGAAACGCGACGTTTTTTTGTGGCCTGGCAGCCGCCGCTCGCTAGTAGTGTGGCTGCCAGCACGGCTGTCGCCGCGACGACGGTAATGCCTGCCGTCGTGGGTACACCCCTTGATGTGCCGCATATTGTCGGCGCGGCGCGCTTGATCCGGTATGTCCGTGAGTTGGGCCATCTTGATGCGCGCATTGATCCACTGGGGAGCGCTTCGCCCGGCGATCCTGGCTTGCGTATGGAGGTTCATAGCGTTACCGAGGCCGATCTGGCGGCGCTGCCGGCGAGCATTGTGCGTGGGCCGACGGTTGAGGGGTCGGCAAATGCGCTTGAAGCGCTGAACAAATTGCGCGCTGCCTACAGTGGTGCGATCGGCTACGAGACCGACCATATTCAGAATTACGAGGAGCGCAGCTGGATCCGCGAGGCGGCTGAGAGTCGACGCTTCTTCTACAGCCTGGAGAACCGGCACGTCGCCGCGATCTGCTCGAGCGGCTAACCGAAGTCGAGACGTTTGAGCGCTTTCTGCATACCACATTTGCTGGCCAGAAGCGTTTTTCGCTCGAAGGCTGCGATATGCTCGTCCCGATGATGGACTCGATCATTCGTAATGCCGCCGTCGGCGGCACGCGCGAAGTGGTGATCGGTATGGCGCATCGCGGACGGTTAAACATCCTTGCGCACATTCTAGGCAAGTCGTACAGCGCTATTCTCACCGAGTTTCAGGCTGCCAATCGCGACGAAGGGGCATCGCCCTCAGGCAAGGGCAATATCGGCTGGGCCGGCGATGTTAAGTACCACCTCGGCGCGATGCGTGCCTACCGTGACAGCGGTGTCGAGAATATGCCGATCACGCTGGCCCCGAACCCCAGCCACCTCGAGTTCGTCAACCCGGTGGTGGAAGGGCGCGCTCGCGCTGCCCAGGAGCAGCGCGATCAGCGTGGTGCGCCGCTGCAAGACGAAAAGGCTTCGCTCGCCATTTTGATCCACGGCGATGCAGCTTTTCCTGGGCAGGGCGTGGTCGCCGAGACTTTTAATATGTCGCGGCTGAAAGGCTATCGCACCGGCGGTACCATTCATATTATCACCAACAACCAAGTTGGTTTCACCACCGACCCCGACGACTCACGCTCGACGCACTATGCCAGCGATCTGGCTCGCGGTTTCGAGGCCCCGATTGTGCATGTGAATGCCGACGATGTTGAGGCCTGTATCGCGGTTGCGCGTATGGCGCTGGCCTACCGCGAGCAATTCGGGCGCGATTTCGTGATCGACTTGGTGGGATACCGACGTTGGGGGCATAACGAGGGCGATGAGCCAGCCTTCACCCAACCGATGCTGTACCAGAAGATTAGTAAGCACCCCACAGTGCGCCAGCTCTGGGCCACGAAGCTTGAGAGTGAAGGCACTATCGCTACGGGTGAGGGCGATGCTATGGTGACGCAACTGCTCGAACGGTTGCGCGCTGACCGCGAGGCCGCCGTCGGCAAGCCACACGAAGATCGACGACCCAAACCGGCCCCGCCTGGCCTCGCCCGCCGTACGCAGACGGCGGTTTCAGCCGAAACGCTGCTGACGATCAACAAAGCGCTGCTCAGTCGCCCGGCGGGCTTTACTATGAACAACCGCCTCGAAAAAGTGCTCGATCGCCGTCGCACTGGGGTAGAGCAGGCAAACGGCATCGATTGGGGCCACGCTGAGGCGCTGGCTTTCGCAACTATCCTCGCCGACGGTGTGCCGATTCGGTTGAGCGGTCAGGATAGCGAGCGCGGTACCTTTAACCATCGCCATGCCGTGCTGCACGACGTGACCAATGGCACAACGTTCACGCCGCTACAGGCGCTACCGCACGCCAATGCGTCGTTCGCGGTCTACAATAGTTCGCTCTCCGAAGCGGCTATCTTGGGCTTTGAGTACGGCTATTCCTCGCATACGCCGAACACGCTTGTGCTTTGGGAAGCCCAGTTCGGCGACTTCGCCAACGGCGCTCAGGTGATCATCGACCAGTTCATTGTTAGCGGTCGAACTAAGTGGGGGCAGTTGCCTGCCTTAGTATTGCTGCTGCCGCACGGCTATGAAGGTCAAGGGCCTGAGCATTCTTCAGCACGCCTAGAGCGCTTTTTGCAGCTCGCCGCCGACGATAACATCCGCGTGGCGAACTTAACCACGGCTGCTCAATACTTCCACATGCTGCGCCGTCAGGCTGCGTTGCTTACGAGCGACCCACGTCCGCTGATTATTATGGCACCTAAGAGCTTGTTACGTAACCCGAAGGCTATGTCTTCGCTCGGCGATCTTGCCGATGGCCAGTTTCAGCGCGTGATCGACGACCCGGATGCAGCGCAACGTGTGGGCGATGTGTCGCGGCTGGTGCTATGCAGTGGGAAGGTCTACATCGATCTGATCAGCTTGCCGGAGTACGCCGAGAGCCAGGAGACGGCAGTAGTGCGCGTTGAGGAACTCTACTCCTTTCCCGATCGGGAGCTACAGGCGGTGCTAGCGCGTTACCCCAATGTACGCGAGGTGGTTTGGATGCAGGAAGAGCCGCAGAATATGGGCGCGTGGACGTATGTTGCGCCGCTGCTGCGCGAGATCTTGCCCCAGGGCATGCCACTGACGTATATCGGGCGCAGCGCGTCGGCGACAACGGCTGAAGGTTCGCTGGTCGAGCATCATGTTGAACAGAATCGTATTTTGCGCGCGGCGCTGAGTGTCGTGGCCGAACCGGCGATGGGGGACTGAGCGGTCTAGGCTGCGTCTTTCAGGCGTTTCGGGTGGGGCGCGGCATGCTACTGTTGGGGCGTTTTGGGTGGGGCGCAGTATGCTGCGCCCTTACGAATGGGGATGTTCTGATGGCTTATGAGATCAAGGTGCCGCCGCTGGGCGAGTCGATTGTCGAGGCGACGGTGGCGCGCTGGCTTAAACAGTCTGGCGAGGCGGTTGCGGCGGGCGAGCCGGTGGTCGAGTTGGAGACAGATAAGGTAAATCTTGAGGTAGCTGCCGATAAGGGCGGTGTGCTGGAGAGCATCAGTAAAAACGCCGGTGATACGGTCGCTATCGGCGATCTTCTAGGCACAATCGGCGACGTAGCTGCTGTCAGCGCGCCGGTGGCGGCACCGGCCACCCAGCCTGCGCCAGTGATTGCTGAGGTCAGTTCGCCGAATGGCAGCACCGATATTTTCGCGACACCGACGGCGCAGAAGGTTGCTGCCGAACACGGCGTTGATCCGCGCCAGGTTGCGGGCAGTGGCCCCGGCGGGCGTGTAACGAAAGAAGATGTGCTGAAATTCGTCGGCGATAAGGCTCAGCCAGTGGCTGCCGCTGTGGCGGCACCGGCGGCAAAGGCCTGGGACTCCTTGCTGCCGAGCAGATGGGTCGCGATCACGCCGGCCTCGAGCGTCGGGCGACGCCTGCTTGATCATGATGGAGGCGACGGCTCGAGCGTATAGGCGGCGTCGAACGTCCCGGCCTTCAGCGCCG
>JAAUTF010000228.1 GCA_012031775.1 Candidatus Altimarinota bacterium
ATGCCGCCAACACCCACGAACAAATATAGCAGTCCTAAATGATTTGTAAATTGGTTGTGTGGAACATGGCGGCGTAGCCGCCATGTTCCACAACAACCGTGTTCATAAGCCCGTTAGGGCTGCTATATATGCCTTAAGTATTTAATCTAATATGATCCACAACACTGGCTTTGTTGAGGTTAACGGTGCCCAGCTCTATTACGAAGTGCGGGGGAGTAAGGCGGCGCAGCGCTTCCCGCCGGTCATCCTCGTGCATGGCCTGTCGCTCGACCACCGCATGTGGGATGCGCAATTCAGGACGCTTTCGCGGGTCTTCCTGACCTATCGCTACGACATGCGCGGGCACGGCCAATCTGACCCTGTTAGCGAACCGGTGGGGCTTCACGACGATCTGCTTGGTTTTATGGACGCCATGGGCATTCAAAAGGCCCATCTGGTGGGTCAGTCGCTCGGCGGCAATGCGGTCGGCGAAATCGCAGCGACCCACCCTGAGCGCGTGGACAAGGTCGTGCTGATCGACAGCGGCATCAACGGATTTCAGTACCCGACGCCGAACGTGCTGCAGCGCATCCCGACCTATCTCGAGCTCAACAAGACGGAGGGCCGCGAGGCCGCGCTGCAGGCCTGGGTCTGCGATCCGCTGTTCGGCGTCTCGTTTGAGCGGCTACGGGTGCGCACGGCGCTAGAGGAGATCGTGCTCAGCTGCCCGTGCAGCCTGTTCTTCAATCCGCAATTTCAGATTCGCCCGCCGACCTTCGAGCGCCTGAACCAGATCGCGCGCCAACACTGGTGCTGATCGGTGAGCACGACCAGCAGGAATTTCAGACTGCCGCCGATGCCCTCGACGAGCGCATCCCTGACTCGCTCAAAGTTGTGGTGCCGGGCGCGGGCCATATGGCGAATATGGATCGCCCGCGCCGCGTGACCGGCGCGATCCTGCGTTTCCTGTCCGAATAGCGTACATTGCGACGCAGTCCCGGCGATGCTCTACCTCGGCGTCGACATTCTGTAAACACCCGGCGTGTATCATCAGCGTGAGTACGCATGTGGCAAGGTTGAAAGGGCAATGCGACAGCCTGCCAGCGCTGTGCAGTAACGCGCACTGTTTCAGAAAGGTTTGATAGAATGTCACGTGTTCTATTTGCTACGGTGCCACAAGCCGGCCATGTCAACCCCGGCCTACCGATCGCGCGCACGCTGGTCGAGCGTGGCCATGAGGTGATGTGGTATACCGGTCAATCATTTCGCGCCGCTATTGAAGCCACCGGCGCACGCTTTGCGCCGATTGAGAATGCCGTCGATCCTGGCGATACCAAGCTCGATGTCCTGCTTCCGGAACGGGCCAAACTGGTTGGGCTGGCAGGCTTCAAGTTCGATCTGAAGTACTTCTTTCTGGACAATTTACCCGGTCAGATCGCCGATCTGCAACACATCCTCCAAAGCTACACCGCCGATGTGGTGCTCGGCGATACCGGGTTCTTCGGCGCGGGGATGCTGCATGAATTGGGCGGGCCGCGCTGGGCGACCTATGGTATTACGGGGCTGGCACTGAACAGCCGTGATACGATGCCCTTCGGCACCGGCCTGCCACCGAGCGCAACAGCGCTGGGCCGGGTGCGCAACCGTTTGGCCACCACACTGTTCGAGCGCGTGTTATTCCACGATGTGCAGCGCCATTTTCAGCAAACACGCCAGCTGCTGGGCCTTACGCGCGCAACCACGAGCTTCCTGCGCGCCATGCTTTCGCCCTTCCTCTACTTGCACGGTGCCACACCGGCCTTCGAGTACCCGCGCAGCGACCTGGCACCGCAGGTGCATTTTATCGGCCCGCTGCTGCCCGCTTCGCCTTCCCATTTTGTACCGCCTGCCTGGTGGCCCGAGCTGCACAGTGGCAAAACGGTGGTGCTCGTCAACCAGGGCACGGTGGCCACCACGCTTGATGATTTGATCGTGCCGACGCTGCACGCGCTCGCCGACGAGGATGTGCTGGTTATCGCCACTACAGGCGGCGCGCCGGTAGAAAGCCTGGGCGCACTGCCAGCTAATGCCCGCGTTACGCCGTTCATCCCATTCGGCGCACTGCTGCCCCACGTAGATGTGATGATCACCAATGGTGGCTACGGCGGTGTGCAGTTCGCTTTAGCCAATGGCGTGCCGTTGATTGTCGCGGGCACCACTGAGGACAAACCCGAGATCGCGCGCGCGTGGCCTGGAGCGGTGCCGGTATCAATCTTAAAACAAAGACCCCGACTATAGAGCATATTCGCGCTGCTGTGCGCGAAATGCAGTCGAATGACCAGTATCGTGCCAATGCCGAGCGGATCGAAGCTGAGTATGCGTGCTACAACGCGCCACAAGTGGCAGCGACGCTGCTCGAACAGCTCGCGGTGACCAGGCAGCCCGTGCTGCGCGATACGCAGCTCACATCCAAGCCTGTGCTGCAACGCAAGCCGTTTCAAGAGCGATCGGCCCGCTGACGATCGATGCGCCAGCGGCTTCCAGCTGCATTGGACACATTGTATTAAGGGCCGTCTCGTTGCTGGTAGCTGCGCCGCCAGCAACGAGACAAGCTTCTTCACAAACGGTTACGGAGGCATGTGTGCATGTAACAAGCACTAAGACAGTTGTTCACCTCGCTGGAGAAGGTATCGATGCGGCGGCGACTGTGACCGCGCGCGCCTTTGCAGACGACCCAATGTTCACCTATATCTTCCCCAACGCCGAGCGGCGGTTAGCGCCGTTAGGCCGATTTATGCGTGCAGCACTGCGCTATGGAGTGCTATATGGTGAAGTAACTACTACCAGCGACAATGCGGGAACCGTGCTCTGGCTCACCCCCGGCCAAACCGATATCACGCCGGTTCGTATGCTTCGTTCGGGTATGGCGGCGCTACCGATGACCATCGGACTACCGGCCTTTCGTCGCTTCCTGACGGTTGTAGGCTATGGCGAACAGGTTCACTCGGCGACCGTGCGCGAGCCGCACTGGTACCTGCTTAACCTGGCAGTCGATCCGTCGCGCTGGCGGCAGGGCATTGGCTCGGCGCTGATTGCCCCCGTGCTCGCCCGCGCCGATCAGAACCAGCAATCGTGTTATCTGGAGACGAACAACCCAGACAACTTGCCTTTTACGCTCGACACGGCTTTGAAGTCGTTTACACCGGCCAGATACCGAGAGGTGGCCCGGCCTTTTGGGCTCTACTCCGCAAGCCACGCCTGTCACCTGATAGCAGCGCAGGCGAAGTGGCGAGGTTTTAGTGCATACAGGCGCGTGCCGATGCCCTGTTAGCTCGGTTGTGGCAGCCACCGTAGCAATCTCCTATATAGGTGGTGGTAGAGGTCTGTCGTTGCTGGTAGCTACGCTACCAGCAACAACACACACTTTTCCACAAATCGTTTAGGATTACTATACGTATTGTAAGGAGGGCAGCGATGGAGATCTTTGAGACCGAGCGCGTCCGGCTACGTCATTTCGTGCCGGGCGACCTCGACGCGCTGTACGCGCTGTATAGCGACCCGGAGATCCGCCAGTTCTACCCCGACGGCACGCTTAGCTACGAGGCCACCCGCGAGGAGCTGGAGTGGTTTCTGCATGGCCACCCGCGCCACCCCGAGCTCGGCCTCTGGGCGATGATTCATAAGCCGACTGGTCGCTTCATCGGGCGGAGCGGACTACTACCCTGGACGATCGACAGGCGGGATGAGGTGGAGGTCGCCTACATGCTGGACAAAGCCTTCTGGGGCCAGGGGCTGGCCACCGAGGTGGCCCAGGGGCTGGTGCGCCACGGCTTCGAGACGCTGGGCCTCCGCAGACTGATCGCCCTCGTCCACCCGCACAACGAGCCCTCGATCAAAGTGGCCCACCGGATCAATATGGAACTAGAGCGGGTCGGCGAGGACGAGCAGGGGCCATTCCAGCTCTTCGCTATCGCCGCACCATAAAGCATTCACTCGTTAGCAAGGAGCTTGGCATGAGCCATCACGATCACCCTTCGCGCAGCCACGCCGCTATCATCGCGGCCGTCGAAGACTATATCCACGGCTGGTACCAGGGCGAGCCTGCGCGCACGGAGCGCTGCCTGCACCCGCAGCTCGCCAAGCGCCAGATACAGGCCGACGCAACGATCGCGGAGATCGACGCCGCAACGCTGATATCTTATGTACAGAAGCGCGCGGGAACTGCACCGCCTGAAACGCAACAGCAGGAGATCGCGATCCTCGGTGTATATGGTAATATCGCCAGCGCGCGCCGAGATGAACGATTGGGTGGACTACCTGCACCTCGGCTGTTTCGACGGCGAGAGGAAGATTGTCAATGCGATCTGGACGCTGAAACCACAGGAGGAGCGACCGTGAGCAGTGAGCAACAGCCCGCACAGAGCTTGAACGTGAGCGAGAGCATTCGCGCTAAGCGCGCGGTGCGCCAGTACCAGGCGACGCCGGTACCCACCGAGATCATCGAAGCCATCCTCGACGCGGGCCGTCGCGCTCAGAGCAGCAAGAACGACCAGCCGTGGACTTTTGTCGTCGTCCGCGAGCGCGCGCAGCTGCAACGCCTCAGCGCGACGGGCAGCTACGCTGCGCACATGGCAGCGTCAGCGTTCACGGTTGTATTAGTGGCCCCGACTGGGTACGAGTTCGACCTGGGCCAGGCGGCGGCCTACATGCAGCTCGTCGCGGTCGATCACGGCGTCGGCTCCTGCGTGACAGTGCTGCACGACCACGCAGCTGCACGCTCCGTCCTCGGCGTGCCGGAGGATCTGACCTGTCGCTGGACGGTTACCTTCGGCTATCCCTCCGAGGCTCCGTCTCCGCTGCGCAAAGGCGGCGCCGCCCGCTCGCCGACGTGGTACTCTACGAGCGCTATAGCTAAGCACGCGAGGGGCTTTGCGAAGCCCCTTGCTGATAGCCCCCGTGCTCGCCCGCGCCGATCAGAACCAGCAATCGTGTTATCTGGAGACGAACAACCCAGACAACTTGCCCTTTTACGCTCGACACGGCTTTGAAGTCGTTTACACCGGCCAGATACCGAGAGGTGGCCCGGCCTTTTGGGCTCTACTCCGCAATCAGAAAAGCTCTTTGTGATGGTCAGTGTTGGCGCTTCGCCGGCCAACACTGACCATCACAAACCCTTTTTTGAGCCTGGCGTTCGCCAGAACTGTCAAGTACTGGCGAACCATGTCTAAGAACTGCACTCCAGTGATGAAGCGTACGATCAAGGCTGTTGACAGGCCTCGATCTCTTGCATATGCTGCTCGCCCCAGGCACACAGCGGTTCCAGCGCTGCGTTGAGCGAGGCACCCAGTGGGGTGACTGAATATTCAACGCGCGGCGGCACCTCGTAAAAAACCTCGCGGTGGACAAAGCCGTCAGCTTCCATCTCACGCAGCTGCTGGATCAGCATCTTTTCGCTGATACCCTGAACCAGGCGGCGGAGTTCGCCAAAACGCCGCGGCTGGCTGTTTAGCTCCCAAAGGATAAGCGCTTTCCACTTGCCGCCGATAACGGCGAGTGCTGGCACGAGACCGCAACGGTAGGGCTGGTCTTTCTTCATTACCACCCTTTACTTACTTTTTAGTGTGTACCCTACTTTATCGTAAGTACTTGACGTTTGTCAAGTGTGCGGCTACACTCGCTTGTGTAAGCGTTGTCACTACACCTCAAGATCTTGCTTCTGGCTATAAAGACGGAACCAGTACAGCTCTAGTGTACTAGCAGGAGACAAACGATGTCCTACCGTATGACCCAGGCGGAACGCGAGCACTTCCTCGCAGATATGCGCGTCGGCATTATTAGCATCACCGATGAAGGGCGTGGACCACTTGCTGTACCAGTCTGGTACGGTTACGAACCGGGCGGCACTATCGCCGTATGGATGAGCAAAACCTCACGCAAAGCCGATCTGCTGCAGCGCACAGGTCGTTTTAGCCTCTGTGTGCAAACCGAACAGACTCCCTATCGTTATGTCAGTGTGGAAGGGCCGATCGTCGCCATCGAACCCGTCGATCTCGAACGCGATGCGCGACCGATCGCGCGGCGCTATTTGGGGGTCGAGGCGGGAGATGCCTATGTTGCGACAACAACTGACACCATCACACGCGGTGAAGACGTAGTGTTCCGCATGCGCCCGGAGCGCTGGTTGACGGCCGATTACTCGCGGCAGAGCGATGATCAATAAGATCTATGAATGTTTTGTACGATCCGCTTCCCTATACCGCTGGCTCGATACTGCAGGTCGATGCGATCGAGCAACTGGCCTGATACCTGCGCCGCGTAATGCGTGACCAGCCCCTGCGAACAGCTGCACTGGCGCTCTACGTCGCCCGCGAAGCCGCAGAGACAGCTGTGCGGGTTGCAATCGTAGGTGAAATGCAATTCGTTGCTATTCACCAAAAAGAGGTCTATACTAAACGGACAACGAGCGACATATCTGAGGAGACGAGCAATGGCTATTGATGTAGCTGCGCCGCTTCTACGTATGGTTTGGCCTAATGAGATGACCGAGCTCGATCTAGAGCCTCTCCAAGGATTATGGACCGAGGCGCAATATCTCAGGCTCACAAATCAGACGAACCACCTCATCGAATTTACTGATGGTGTTATTGAGGTGTTGCCGATGCCAACTGATTCACACCAAGCCATCTCGCGCTGGCTTTTTCTCGCGTTGCTCGCATTCGTACAACGTCTCGGTGGCACAGTCTATTATGCTCCACTCCGTATCGAAGTGCGCCCCGGCAAGTTCCGCGAGCCTGATCTACTGCTGCTGCTGGACAGCAATGATCCGCGTCGTCAAGAGGCCTACTGGCTCGGTGCCGACCTCGTCGTCGAAATTGTCAGCCCCGATAAGCCGAAGCGCGACACCGAGGAGAAACCGCTGGATTACGCCGAAGCACAAATCCCCGAATACTGGATCGTCAATCCCCTCGACGAGACGATCACGGTGCTGACGCTCGATAGCGATGCCTACGCCACCCACGGTCTCTTTGCGCGCGGCGAAACGGCCACCTCGCGGCTGCTCGACGGCTTTGCTATTGATGTGAATGCGGTGTTCGACGCGCAATGAGCAAGCGCCGTTTACTAGCCATGAAGGGTGGCTCAGGCGTCCGACCGCCGGTTCAGCGGCCCACCACGTAGTACGCGACCCTCGGCCGCGCGCTGCTCGTTGTCGCTGACTCGTGGCTCGTAATAGGCGAAGAAGACCTTGCCGACGAGATCGCGCCGGCTATGTACACCGGTTTTGTCGAAGACGCTCTTGAGATGCTGCTGCACGGTGTGCGCTGAAACTACCAGGTGCTCGGCAATCTCCGTCGTCGCGTTGCCCTGCAGCAGCAGGCGGGTGACCTCCTGCTCGCGCTCGGTCAAGCCGTAAGCGGCCATCGGCAGCGATGCGATGCGCGCCGGCTGGGCGGGCTCAATAATCACGGCGACCCGCCGTGCGCCACTAGCGACCAGCGCGGCACCGTGCAGCACCATCCAGCGGCCCGTGCATGTGAGTACCCACGCCAGCGCGACTTCGCCCGGCGCATCGACGTGCGCGCCAGTACGTAGCGCCTGCCGGCCACCGACAAGACCACCGACGGCAACTTGCTACGCGCCTCCCAGTCACCGTCGGGCAGCTCGTCGAGCCAGCGCGCGACGCCGGGCGTAAGCGACTCGACGCCCCAATCTTCCTGTAAGACCACCAATCCAGGAGCCTCTGGCCCTTCGGGATCGCTGGCTTCGCCCACGAGCAAGCCACGCCGAGCACCCTCAGCGAGGTACGGCGCTACCTCACGCAGTAAGCGACGCTCCTCCGAATCGAACAAAGGCTGGCCTGCCTCGCGATACAGACCTAGCATGCCCCAAGCTTCGCCCGCCGCTGTGCGCAACGCCACCGAGTAGCTCCTGATCGCCACTGTAGGGCTGGATGAAGCGGTTCCAGGCGGGGCTACGGCTCGGGTTGCTCCCGGTCGCCTCAATGACACAGCACACAGATCATGCCGAGACGTTGAAGCCGATGGCGGTTGCCACGAACGAGGGCGAAGCGCGCTGGTGGTTCGCCAGCCTGACCGTGATCAAGGCGCGGGCCACCGACACCGGCGGGCTGATGAGCATCGTCGAGGTCACCGAGCCGCCTGGTGCCGAGGCACCGCTGCATGTGCATCACCGCGAAGACGAGGCGTTTTGGATCCTCGACGGCGACGTGAGCTTCGAGGTCGATGGTACCATCATCGAGGCGCACGTGGGCGACTACGCCTTTGGCCCGCGCAGCATTCCTCACTGCTACACCGTGGGCGACGCCGGCTGCCGGATGCTGTTCATCTTAACACCCGGCGGCTTCGAGGAGATGGTCATTGAGATGAGCGTGCCTGCGGCGAGCCGCACGCTGCCTCTGCCGCCAACAGAGGAGCCGGATTGGGCGCGCATCGCGGCTATCGTTTACTCCACCCGCCTTGGCCGGTACTGCAGCGCCTCGGCCAGATGCGCCGGCCCGATCTGGTCGGCGTGCGCAAGGTCAGCGATCGTGCGCGCCAGCTTGAGCACGCGATGGTAACTGCGCGCCGAGAGGTTGAGCTGACGCACCGCTGCCCGCATCAGCGCCTGGCCGGCGGTGTCCAACTCACAATACTGGCGGATCTCGGCTGGCCCATGTCGGCGTTGTTCGTACGAGCGCG
>JAAUTF010000003.1 GCA_012031775.1 Candidatus Altimarinota bacterium
CGAGCTGCTGGCTGATCTCATCGAGCACGCCGGGCTGCAACACCAGTTCGCGGTAGCTGTTCATCGAGTTGCGCAGGACAATATTGAGCCCGTTATCGGCCTGATTAGCGAGCGCGAGATAGACGGCCTGGGCACGATATTCGCGTGGGAGCAGGCGGCTCACACCGAAGGCCGCGACAGCAGCGGCGAGCACAGTGAGCACAATCACCCACCAGCGCTTGAGCAGCACAGTGACATAATCACGCAAGTTCATATTTTACTCCTTCGGAATCACACCGACAACCTGGGTATCGAGCCAGCGTTCGGCCTGGGCGGCGGTATGCAAACGATCGTCGAGATAGTGCGCGAGAAGGCTAGACCAACAGCGGCGGCAAGTGCGAGCGCGCTGCGTAGGCCAACATCGAGCAGCAGGCTGCGCATAGTCGTGAGCTGAGCGGCGGTACCAGGCGGGTCGAGCACGGCGATACTCAGGCCAGGACTGATAGCGGAGCTACGGCCCCAGTAAGCGAGGCCATTACGCTGGAGCGCGCTAATCGCGCCGCGCAGCATCGCCGGGGGCAGCGCCGGGTCGGCGCGCTGGCGTTGAGCGTAATAGCACGATGCACCACACCTGCGCTCATACCAGCGCGCACTTCCTCGGGGCTCATGGTATACCCCTCTGTGGCAAGGATGGACTGATATCGTTGGCAAGGGCGAGGCCAGTGACAATCTGCGGTATATCGTCGACAATGTAGGACGAACTGGCCCATGAATTCTGCAGGTTAAAATCGGCGAAGGCGTTATCGGGCGATGGAGCAAGTGGTGCCTGGGTGATCATCACACGGGCGCTTGCGCCGAAACGTGCTGGCTGACGGAGGGCTGCAAGTAAACTCAGACCACCAACAAGCAGGGGTAATATCACAATCAGTGGCCAGAAGCGGCGCAAGATCGCGATATATTCACGCAATTGCATAAGGTATTGTCCCAAGATCGGGTGAATAGTTGTGCGTTGCTCGTGTGGTATAACAGTACAGACGCCGCGACACACAAGCGATCATACACATATCACCCGAATTGCGAAGGGGTAGCGAGGCCTATTCGAGGCCTTCATCGTGGCCCAACACGCGCACACGCTGCTCAACGCGGCCATTGCGCGCGAGCAGGGCGCGACACTGCGGCGCGGCGCGCGCTGGGCAACAAGCGTTTCGTCGACGAAACGGCTGATGCGCTCGATAAAAACGGCGCGGTCAAACTGTTCAGCGTGATGACGAATGCGTACAGGCTCATAAGCGTCGCCACGCGACATCGCGACAGCGGCGGCGAGCGCAGCCGCGCTGTGCTCGTGAAAAAAGCGCCCGGTGACACCTTCGACAACTGTTTCGAGCGCACCGCCACCGGCATAGGCGATAACCGGGCGACCGCCAGCCATCGCTTCGAGCGGTGTAATGCCAAAATCTTCCTCGCCGGGAAAGATATAGGCGCGACAGCGCGCGAAGAGATCGCGCCGCGCAGCTTCGTCGATCCAGCCGAGAAACTCGATCGTCGGCCCAGCCCGCCGTTCGAGCAGCGGTCGGTCGCGGCCATCGCCAAAGATCTTCAACGGCAGCCGCAGGTGGTTAAACGCCTCGATCGCCAATTCTAGCCGCTTGTAGGGGATGAGCCGCCCACCAGCGATATAGAAATCTTCCGGCTTGCACGCGATATAGGGCGGCAAGTCAACGGGCGGCGAGATCACGGCAGCGCTGCGCCCGTAGTAACGTGAGATGCGCCCAGCGACTTCCTGCGAGTTGGCGATAAAAGCATCGACACGTGCCGATGAAACAACATCCCAGGTTCGTACATAGGTGAGCAGCACCGGCAGAGCGGCGCTCTGGGCGCCGTTGAGCTGCTCGCGCTCGACATAATCGTTGGTACGCCAGGCGAAGCGCATCGGCGTATGGCAGTAACAAATATGCACTGCGCCAGGCCGTGGTATGACACCTTTGGCAAAGGCGCTGCTGCTGCTCACAATCAGATCGTAGCTGCTGAGATCGAAGTGCTCGAAAGCGCTGGGGTAGAGCAGGAAATAGCGTCGAAAATGACGCCGCCAACCTGGAAGGCGCTGCATAAAAGACGTACGAATATCCCAGCGGCGGTAGCTTTCCGGCATAGCCGCCGGGTCGTAGATCGACGTATACACCGGCGCATTGGGATAGAGATCGTGCAGTGCCTCGAGCACGCGCTCGGCTCCGCCGTACTGGTTCAGATAGTCGTGAACAATCGCAACACGCATAAAATGGCCGGACTAACGGGGTCTGGCCCCTGTGCCGATTGCAATGAATGAGCATCGTCGTCGATACCCGTAACACGGCCATAGCATACCACATCCGGCGCGCGGTGTTGCAGCCTATCCATATTTTTGCTGTAAGGTTGCATTGCGCAGCTTGCGGGCGCGTGCTATAATCTGCGCGGTGATACGGCCCGGTAGCTCAGCGGATTTAGAGCAACGGTCTTCGGAACCGTAGGTCGGGGGTTCGAATCCCTCCCGGGTCGCCAGCATCAGAAAGCGGTACACGGCTATTTGTCGTGTACCGCTTTTGTGCTATTAATGCTCCTACTGGTCTATTGTGTGTGTGATCGAGGGAGGCGACTATCCCGTCGCTCGCCACTACCACGCCAGTTCGCGTCCATCCCATGTCAGAAAGCGCCCGGTCTGCTCCATGCTGAGCTGGTCTATGGTTGCGAGCACAGCTGTTGCACTCTCGGCAGGCTGAAACTGCGCTTCATTCCCACCGATGCGGGTGCGCGTCCAACCAGGGTGGATCGCCGCTACGATAATGCCCTGCACGGCTAGCTCACCAGCCAGCGTTTTGCTGAACATATTCAGTGCGGCCTTGCTCATCGCGTAGCTGTAGCGTAGCGGCATCGCGGCGCTTTTGCGGCCGATCGAGGCAAAAGACGAGCTGATATTGACGATCGTCGGGCGTTGGCCCTGGTGTAGCAGCGGCAGTAGAGCTTGCACCAGCAACACCGGTGCGATGGTGTTTACCATAAAGTGCGCCTGCAAGTCGCTCGCGCGCACGTTAGCGATCGTCTCGTGGTCGGTCAGGATGCCGGCGTTATTGATCAGCAGATCAAGGCCACTGATCGTGTCGGCAACCACCATCGGCAGTGCTTCGATCTGCGCGGGATCTTGCACGTCGAGCGGTACCAGGGTGAGTTGACCAGTACTGTTGCAGCAGCGGCAGATAGTGCGTTACTATCAGCAGCGGGGCGATGGGTTGCAACGACGTGATCCCCCTGCGCCAGCAGCGCCGTTGTTAATGCCAGGCCGATTCCCCGATTGGCTCCCGTGATCATCACGCGTCGCATCACGATCTCCTGCTTTGTCTCTATCGGCGCGAGAATGCACCTGTGCAGTCAACACGATTACATCAGGCTCGCCTGCTGCGCCAGTGTGCGCCCGCGCTCGGTGAGAGCCAGTTGCACGCCGCTACGCTGGATAAAGCCGTCGCGCTCGGCACGCTGCACGACACGTTCCGCAAAGCTAGGCTGCCAGCGCAGGCTGCTGATCAGGTGCTCAAGCTCGTTCTCGACCGGCTCGTCGGGTGTGGACTCGTGGTTGAGCAGATGCATCGCTAACATCTGTTGGGCGAATGCATAACGTTGCTCGTTGCGACGAACAGACTGCGCGACTAGCCCGCGCTCAGGCGCGAAGAGCCAGGTCAGGCCGAAGAGCAGGCCGCTCATCGTTGCCATCGAACCGGCGATCGAGGCATCGAGCGAAAATGCCATCCAGTAGCCAAGAAAGGCGCTCGCACTTCCGAAAAGCGCACTCAACATGAGCATATACGAGAGACGATCGGTGAGCAGATAGGCCGCTGCTGGTGGTGCGACCATCAGCGCAATGACAAGAATGGAGCCGACGGCGTCGAACGCGCCGACCGCCGTAATCGAAACAACCGTCATCAAGCCATAATGAATGAGTGCAGGCGCAAAACCAAGCGCGGCGGCCAAACCGGCATCGAAGGTTGCCAGCTTCAGTTCCTTGAAGAAGGCCGCAACCAGCACCAGGTTGAGCAGTAACATAGCACTGCCAACCGCCAGTGCGCGCGGCAGATCGAGGCCAAAGATCGTCACACGGTCGAAGGGCGCAAAGGCTAACTCGCCGAGCAACACTGTATCCACATCAAGGTGGACGTTGCTGGCGAAGGTGGAGATCAAAATGACGGCGATGCTAAAAAGCACTGGGAAAATAAGGCCGATCGCGGTGTCTTCTTTCACCAAACGTGTGCTGTTCAGCAGTTCGACAAGTGCTACCGTGAGCACGCCGGTGAGCACCGCGCCGAGAAACAAAAGCGGCGATGCCTGGTCGCGGGTGACAAAATAGCCGATCACAATGCCAAAAAGAACGGTATGGCTGATGGCATCGCTCATCATTGCCATGCGCCGCAGCACCAGGAAAACACCCGGCAGCGCACAGGCCGCCGCGATGACGATGGCGATGAGTTGAACTTCAAGTTGTGGCGACATAACGGGTTACGGGTTACATGAGGGACGCAGCATAGTATACTGTTGTCGATTGCTGCACGAGGCACTGCAACGGGCTTCTTGCATAATCTGTATGCAGTATCGTCAAGGCGAATTGGTATCACATCCGTCGCGCCACAGCTGTAAGAGCGTGGCATGCTGTGCCCTTAGACAAGGTCGCAAAAAAGCTGATTGTGCTGGTCAGTGATGGCGGTGAAGCCACCACCACTGACCAGCACATCCCCGTTCCTGAACCTGGCGTTCGCCAGAACGGCCACGTACTGGTGAACCATGTCTTACAGCTCTACAGGCCCGCGCCGCAGACGTTGCCAGAGCAGGCCGCGGTTAGGCGCAAAAATCAGCGAGAGGACGACGATGGTGCTGATCACAAGCACGATTGTTGGGCCGGTGGAAAGGCCACGGGCCACTGTGCTGATCGCCGCGCCGATCGCACCGGCGAGCGCACCAAAAAACCTGCCAGGAGCACCATCAGATCGAGGCGATCAGTCCACTGGCGGGCGGCCGCAGCCGGGGCAACGAGCATCGCGCTCATCAGCACTACGCCCACGGTCTGTAGACCGAGCACGATCGCCACGACGATCAGCGTCGTGAGACCAATGCTGATGCTGCGCACCGGAAAGCCCTGGCTAAGCGCAAACTCGGGGTCGAAGCTGATCAGCTTGAATTCCTTCCAAAAAAGCAGCACGATGACCAGCGCAAGCAAGCCGCCGCCGCCGATCAGCAGCAGGTCGCGTTCGACGAGCGAGGCGGCCTGGCCGAAGAGAAACTTCGACAGCCCGGCCTGCGCGGTGTCGGGGCGCTGCTGCAAAATAGAAAGCAGCACGAGGCCAAACCCGAAAAAGACCGAGAGCACCAGCGCGAGCGCGGTGTCCTCTTTGATGCGCGTAGTGCGTGTGATAGCCAGCAGCAGTAGCGAGGCGACCCAGCCTGCAAGTGCCGCGCCGAGTAGCAACACGCTCTGCTCGCGTAGGCCGGTGAGCATAAAGGCCAACGCGATGCCCGGCAGCGCCGCATGCGACATGGCATCGCCGAGCAGCGACTGGCGACGTAACACCGCAAAGCTGCCGAGCGCCCCGCTGATCAGGCCGAGCAGTGACGCGCCAAGCACAACAGTTCGCAGCGTGTAATCGGTGAAAAACATCATTATAAGCTCATAAACGCCATGCAGAGACGCAGCGCGCTCAGCATGGCGGGTTCAGGGCGGTCGCAACCAGCCCTGCGACCGTTTCGGGTCTGAACGCAATCTGCCATGGCGTTAGTCTTGTGAGCCGGAGGGTGCCGCTACAACAGTCGCGCTGCGCTGGCCGGTGTTGCCGAGAAAGGCGATGCGACCGCCATATGTGGCACGTAAATTGGCCTCGGTGAAAACGTCGTCGACCGGGCCACTGGCGATGCGCCGCACGTTCAACAACGTCACCCAGTCGAAGTATTCCGGCACAGTTTGCAGATCGTGATGAACGACAATCACGGTTTTGCCGCCAGCACGCAGTTCCTGCAGCAAAGCGACGATGGCGCGCTCGGTGAGAGCATCGACGCCAACGAAGGGCTCGTCCATAAAGTAGATCTGTGCATCTTGCACCAAGGCGCGCGCCAGGAAGACGCGCTGCTGCTGGCCGCCACTAAGCTGGCTGATCTGACGATGGGCGAAATCCTGCATCTTCACTTTTTCAAGCGCCTGCATAGCCAGCGTATATTCGGTTTTGCCGGGGCGCTTGAACCAACCCAGCGAGCCATAGCGCCCCATCATCACGACATCGAAGCACACTAGTAGGGAAATCCCAGTCGACGCTGCCACGCTGTGGCACATAGCCGACAAGATGGCGCTGCGCAGCATAGGGCTTGCCGTAGATGAGGGTCTGGCCGGCGGCGGCACGCACTAGGCCAAGCGCAGCTTTGATCATAGTTGTCTTGCCGGCACCGTTAGGGCCGACGATCGCCATCAAGGTACCGGGCGGCACGCTGACGTCGACATCCCACAGTACAGGCTTGTCGCGGTAGGCGACGGTGAGATCGCTGATTTCGAGAGCAGGTTGCATTCGGATTCCTCGGTGGGCGCAGCATGCTGCGCTCTTACGATCACGGATCACGAAAGAGCGGCCACAATAGTGTCGATGTTACTGCGCATCATGCCGATATAGGTACCGGCCGGGCTGTCGGATGCGCCGAGTGCGTCGGAGTAGAGCGCACCGCCAAGGGCTACCTCGCGCCCGGCGCTTTGCACAGCTGCTTGCACAGCTTCGATGGTGCGCGGCGAGATCGTCGTCTCGACGAAAATTGCCGGTACCTCGCGTGCAACAATAACTTCAACAAGTGCCTGAATATCGGCGGCGCTGGCCTCAGCCTCAGTGCTGATGCCCTGCACAGCGGCAACTTCCAGGCCATATGCACGGCCGAGATAATTAAAGGCATCGTGGGCGGTCACGAGCACACGGCGCTCGGCGGGAACGCGCTCGATCTGGGCCAGCATATAGCTGTGGAGTTCGTCTAGTTCGGCGAGGTAGCGCGTAGCATTTGCGCTATAAGTGGCCGAGTTCGTCGGGTCGGCAGCGATCAGGGTGTCGCGCACAATCTCGGCGACCTGCTTCCAGAGCTGGACATCGTTCCAGATGTGCGGGTCGTGCGGGAAGCCGTTCTCGGGCTCCCAGCTTAGCAGTTGTGCCTGATCGAGTTGGTCGCCGACAGCGACGATCGTGATCTGGTCGCGCTCGCCGATCTGCTCGAACACACGGTCGAGCTGTGCTTCAAGGTGCAGCCCGTTATAGAAAATAACGTTGGCCTCTTGAAAGAGGCGAATATCGCCTTCGGTTGCGACATAGGTATGCGGGTCGATGCCTGGCCCGAGCAGCGCGTTGACGGTGATCGCCTCACCGCCGATGTTACGTACGGTGTCGCCAAGCTGGCCGGTGGTAGCCACTACGTTGAGCTTGCCCTCGACGGCGGGTTGATCGCTTGTTGTGGTGCCACAGGCTGCAAGTAGCACAGCACAGATTAAGAGGAGTAATAGACGTAGCGAATACATTTTATGCCTTTCCGCTGTACTTCGAGTTATCCTCAAATTAAATTTAGTCTTGCCTAAAAATAGCACAGACGCTGCTGCTTGTCAAGCGCTTGCACAGGCTGTACACCAATCGTACACAAAAACAAAAGAGCACGAAGCTGGCAATTGCCAGCTTCGTGCTCTTTGTCGGCGGCGTGGTTCTGTAAGAACTACGCGTAAACTTCTTCTTCGTACAGCTCGACAGGTTCAGCGACCGGGGCGACGGCCCGGCGCGCGCTACGGCGTCCGGCGGCTTCGACCTGGGCCATCAACTCATCGACATTGACGCCGGCGGCGGCGGCGGCCTGGCCGAGGCGCAACCCGCTGTTCGGGGCGATCTTGTATTGGCGCAGCACCGCGTTGGCTGCGGGCTGGTTCTGACTCAAGTGGCTAACAGTGTCGTTGTCGAAATGTCGGATTGTCATAATTTCTCCTCTTTCTGGTACCTACTTCTTACGGCCCTGCCGCAAGCCCCGGCACCATTGCCGATGCGTTCTCACTATAGCAGATCACTTAGACAATTTCAACAAATGGAATGGGTTTTAATTTGTGCAAAGTATACAAACTTTATACTGAGGAAGCGGTTGCTACTGCTAGTCGCTTACCATACAATACAGCAAAGGCGAGCCCATGCGCGGTGACGCAGTCGCCGTGCATGGCTCGCCACGACGTACTACAAGGAGGTAGCCATGCATTTTAGCCATAACGATGACCAGCAGATGCTGCGCGATATGGTACGCCAGTTTGTCGAGAAAGAGGCCGCGCCAAGTGTTGCCGAGCGCGACGAGCAGATGCTCTGGCCAGGCGAACTGGTGCGTAAGATGGGCGAGTTAGGCCTGATGGGGGTAGCTGTCCACGAGGACTATGGCGGGGCGGGCTTGATTATATTTCCTACGCGATTGTGATCGAGGAACTAAGCCGTGTCGATGCCTCGCTCGGCGTGATCGCCTCGGTGAATAATTCACTTGTCTGTTATGGCCTGGAGAAGTTCGGCAGCGAGGAGCAGAAGCGCGAACTGCTAGCCCCGCCTGGCAAGCGGGCGGGCGCTGGCGCTTTTCGCTCAGCGAGCCGGGCGCGGGCAGTGATGCAGCGGCGCAGAAGACGACGGCGGTGCGTGATGGCGATCAGTATGTGATCAACGGGGTGAAGAACTGGGTGACCAACGGCGATCACGCCGACACGATCATTCTGATGGCGATGACCGACGCCAGCAAGGGCGTCAAAGGCATTAGCGCCTTTCTTATCGATACACATGCGCCGGGTGTGAGCATTGTTAAGGTCGAGAACAAGCTTGGCATCCGCAGCGCGCATAGCTGCCAGATGGCCTACGATAGCTACCGCGTACCGGCTTGGCGACGGCTTGGCGATGAAGGCGAGGGTTTTAAGATCGCGATGACGATTTTGAATGCGGGGCGCATTGGCATCGCGGCGCAGGCGCTTGGCATCGCACAGGGTGCCTATGAAGCCGCACTCGCCTACGCCAAAGTGCGCGAACAGTTCGGCAAGCCGATCGCCGAGCAGCAAGCGGTAGGTTTCACACTGGCGGACATGGCCACACGTATCAAGGCGGCGCGCTTGCTGACCTACGAAGCCGCATGGCGCAAAGACAACGGCCTTGACTACATTAAGGACGCCTCGATGGCCAAGCTCTTCGCCTCGGAAACAGCCATGTGGACGGCGACGAAGGCGATTCAGGTTCACGGTTCGAACGGCTACAGCAAAGAGTACGCTGTTGAGCGCTACTTTCGCGACGCCAAGATCACCGAGATCTACGAGGGCACAAGTGAGATCCAGCGGCTGGTGATCAGCCGCGAGATCTCGCGTTCGTAAGACAAGGTTTCAAAAAGCGGTGTGTGCTGGTCAGGGGTAGCGGCGCAGCCGCCACCCCTGACCAGCACACACCCCGTGCCTTAACCCGACGTTCGCCAGCACGGTCACATACGGGCGAACCATGTCTAAGGAAGGGTACAACAGGTTAGAGGTGGCAGGTAACAAGAGAAACCGACGCTCAGAGGCATCTATCATCTCAGAGCACAAGCTGCAAGGCCTCAGCGAGCGACTCGACGCGCTGGGCTGGCCCGGCAACCTGCAGGTAGTGTAGGCGTGTGCCAAAGTGGGCATGGAGCAAACGAGCGAGCTGAGCGATATCGGCGGGGGCTCCGAGCAAGAGAATGCTGGCGGGGTCGGCGGCCTGTGCCACCGAGACGCGCAGTTCCAGTTGCATCGCCGCCAGGCTGGCATGAAGCACAGTAAGCAAGGCTATGTGTGAGAGGCGGCGGCGGGTAAGCACCAGCAGCGCCCAGGGGAAGGCAGCGCTAAACCAGCGCAGGCGCGCTTCAAGCACCGGCCAGGGCATTAGGCCGCTAGTGCGATCGAGCTGCAGGCCCATTGCTCGTGTCTCGACCATGTCGCGCACGGTCGCCAGCAGGCGCTCGTTGTTGACAGGCTTGGGCAGCGCGTGGTCGGCACCGGCGGCAAGCGCCAGGCCCTGATCGCCGATAGCACTCTCGCTAAAGCCGCTGATCACCAGCAGCGCAATGCGGCAGAAAGCCGGATCGCTGCGGAGGGTGCGGCAGAGCACAAGGCCACTATCACCTGGTTTAGCGAGATCGGTGATCAGCAGATCGGGCGGCAGATGACGGCAGCGCTCCACCGTCGCGGGCAACGAGCCATCGGGAACTGCCTCGGCCGCATAGCCCGCATTCCGCAGCAGGCGTGTGTAGAACCTGCTAAGCAGCTCGTCGTCGTCTGAGATGAGGATATGTGCGGGGACCATGCGGTGCTCCGCAGGGACAAAAGGGGGGCGAAGCACGCTCCGCCCCCGGTCGATATACTTTTTGGCTGATGTGCTGCGGCTTACTCGTCGTTGCGCGCGAGATAGTACGTCATACTGTGCAGCACGGCGACCGGGTCGATATACCGCACCCAGATATCGTCTGGCACCTGCAAGATGATCGGTGCGTAGTTGAGAATAGCACGAACCCCGGCCTCGATCAAGCTATCGGCGACCTGTTGTGCATCGGTGGCGGGCACCGCGATGATCGCAAGCTTTACCTCGCTGTCGCGCACAACCTCCGGCAGATCGGCGTAGGAGCGAATCGGCAGCCCGGCGACCTCGTGGCCGTGTTTGCTCGTATCGATGTCGAACAGGCCAACGAGCTTAAGCCCTTTGCTACGAAAGCCCTCGTAGCGCGCGATCGCCTGGCCGAGCGAGCCGACGCCGATCAGCACCACCGACCATTCCTGGGTCAGGCCGAGGATGCCTTCAATATGATGCAGTAGCTTTTCAAACGTCGTAGCCGATGCCCTGCTTGCCGAATTCGCCAAAGTACGACAGATCCTTGCGGATCTGCGCCGCTGTCACATTGATGCGTTCGCCAAGTTCCTGCGATGAGACGGAATGGATTCCCTCTTCGAGCAGGTAGCGCAGGCTGCGCGCATAGAGCGGCAGACGACGAATAACCACATCGGGCGGTATGTCTAGACGTTCCACAGTAGCCTCCGAGCAGTGTTTCGTGAAGTGTAGCACAAGTGCGCGGCGGCGGCAACCGTTTCTATATGGTGGAGTGGCAGGGCATCGCAGCCAGTTGCACCTGTGATGCGCGGCTCCTATCTGGCTCACCGTTTACTGCGCGGGCCGCGGAAGCCGAAGAGGTTAGGGCGCTCGATTTGGCCGATCGCGTTAAAATCGTTTTCGCCGGGGCGCAGGTTGGTGCGGCTGGCGAGCCATTGCTCGCGGGTTTCGTGGGCATGGCGCAACATGGCTTCGATCGCCTCGGCATCGCCCCGTTCAAGGTGGCCGCGCACGTCGAGCAGATGGTTGACTGTGTCGTTGATCCAGCGTGTGAGCGCCGCACGATTGGTAATGCAGATATCGCGGTGCATTGCCGGATCGCCGCTGGCTAGGCGCGTTGTATCGCGATAGCCACTGGCGGCCAGCGCCGACATCTCCTTCCATGCCGGGCTAAGGCTTGTTACCTCCACCAGGCTGGCAGCGAGCAGAAAAGGAAGATGCGAGATGCCGGCGACGTAGGCGTCGTGTTCCTCAGGGTAGATCCAATAGGGCTTCGCGCCGACTGTGGTCACCAATGGCCTCGACGGTTTTCGACCGCCTCGCGATCGGTGTTGACGGCGGCGGTCAGGCAGTAGATCGCATCTTTAAACAGGTTCGGATCGGCAGCACCAGGGCCGGACTGCTCTTTGCCAGCCATGGGGTGGCCGCCGACGAAGCCAACACCAGAGGGCAAGGCGGCGTGCGCCCATTGCATCACCTCGGTTTTGGTGCTAGCGACATCGGTGACGACGGTACCGACGGCGAGTTGGCTGGCGATTTGGGGCAGCAGTTCACGAATCGCCTGGACGGGTGCTGCGAGAACGATGAGCTGGGCACCGCGCACGGCCTCGGCGAGGCTGCGCTGTTCACGGTCGATCGCCAGCCGCCCGCGCGCTGCGCTAGTGTTGCGCGGGTCGCTGTCGTAACCAACCACTTCGAGCGGCCCCAACGGCGACTCAGAAGGGTTGGCGTTGCGCAGGGCCATGCCGAGCGAGGTTCCGATCAGGCCAAGGCCGATGATACTGACGCGGAGCATATGCTTCCTTTCGGTATACTATTGTCTTAAATAGCGCTAGTATGCTGAAGTGCCTGTCCGCCGAAGGCGGACGCCTGCTGGTGGCGCACTCAAGCGCGCACATATCCGGAAACGACCTCTCGCTGCGCTGTACTAGTGGGAGGTCGGCGACTAGCTGTGCCAGTTGGCGGCCCGCCACTAGCGTTTAACCTTCTACTTCAACGCGCGAGAGGAAAAGCAGTTCTGCGATAAGGATAATCAGGGCAAGTAGCAGCAAGCTAACCCAGGTGAGCACACGCAGGCTGGCGAGCGCGGCGGTGGCGGCAGCAAAAAAGCCGATCTCGGCGGCCTGACGTCGGGTACGACCGAGGTCGCCCTGACGGGCGCGTTGGCGGAAGATGCGCCGACCGAGCGCATAGATAAAGGGTGTGGCGATGGTCGTTACACTGCCGAAGATAGCCAGCAGCAGCAGCGCGTAAACCGGCGTATCAGGCAGCGAAAGCAGCCACTCGTGCGGGGCGGGCACAAAGGCGAGCGTATAGCAGAGCAAAGCCAGGCTGGCGGTGCCATACAGCGTAAGCCCGCCAATAGCGGTGGCGCGCTCGATGGGCACGAAGGTCAGCAGGCACGCTGCTAATACGAGCGTGTAAAAGATCAGGCGCTGCGGTGCGAGCAGCGTTTCAGCTTGCAGATTGCCGACGTAGAGCAGCACGATCACACCTGACCAACAGAGGCCAGCGGCCACTGCGACGAAGATCGAGAGCTGGAGTGGGCTGTTAGCGGGCCGGATCGATTCGCTCATAGGGTTCTCTGTGGGCGGAGCATCCCGCCTGTCGATAGGTCATAAGGGCGCGGCATGTTGCGCCCTTATGCACAGCACGCGACGCGCCCCACGCTATATATGCATCAAGTTTAGTGCTCGCCGTCGCTACGCCCCGCACCCCCAACCCCGCTTCCACAGCGGGAGCGGGGCTTCGCACAGCATCAGGACACGATTTTCCCTGCTCCCACCAGGGGAGCAGGGGCCGGGGGATGCGGGGAAACCAGCGTTGTGCTGCGATTCGTCCGTCGCTGCGGCGTGTATGCTCCTTAACCTGATGCGTGTGCGCCGCACGGCGCTCTATGTTCTGTGCTCTACTATACGCGGGCGGCACGTTGGCGCAGTAAGTGGTCGGCTAGCACGAGCGCCAGCATTGCTTCGGCGACGGGGACGAGCCGTGGCAGCACAGTTGGATCGTGCCGTCCGTGGATCTCGATCGTAGTCGGGTTCCCATCGCGGTCGACGGTCTGTTGTGGCTGGGCGATCGAGGCGGGCGGCTTGGCTGCCAGTCGCACGACGATCTCTTCGCCGGTGCTGATGCCGCCGAGGATGCCGCCGTGCTGATTGCTAGCGGTGCCGATGCTGCCATCGTCGCGACGCATAAAGGCATCGTTGTTCTGCGAGCCGCGCAAGTTTGCGACATCGAAGCCGGCCCCCATTTCTACACCTTTAATTGCTGGAATGGAGAACATGGCTTTGCCGATATCGGCCTGAAGTTTGTCGAAAACGGGCTCGCCAAGGCCGGGCGGCACCCCCTGAGCGCGCACCTCGACCACACCACCAAGCGAGTCGAGGGAGCGGCGCGCTTGCTCGACGCGCGCCACCATGGCAGCGGCCACCTCGGCATCGGGGCAGCGCATAATATTACGCTCGATCTCAGCTTCATCGAAGGTCTGTGCGCGCAGATCACCGAGCGCTAAGGTGTAGCCGAAGACGCGCGCGCCAACGTTGGCGAGCAGCAGTTTGGCGATAGCGCCGCCCGCCACGCGCCCGATCGTCTCGCGGGCGCTGCTACGCCCACCGCCGCGCCAATCGCGGAAGCCATATTTGATGTCCCAGCTGTAGTCGGCGTGGCCGGGGCGGTAGCTATCTTTGATGCTCTCGTAGTGCGACGATTTGGCGTCGGTGTTGAAGACCAGCATGCTGATCGGTGCGCCAGTGCTGCGCCCCTCGAAGATACCAGAGAGAATCTGCACCTCATCGGGCTCGCGCCGCGCCGAGGTCACGCGGCTCTGGCCGACGCGCCGCCGGTCGAGCTCGTGTTGAATGTATGCAATACTCAGTTCGAGTCCGGCAGGGCAACCATCGATTGTACAACCTACGGCGGGGCCATGCGACTCGCCCCATGTAGTGAGGCGCAGCGTGTGGCCAAAAGTATTTCCTGGCATAGATAGTATCCTACAGTAGAAGTCAGGATTCAGGAGCTTGAGCGCGCCACACGGCCATTGCTGCTGCGCAACCGCGCGCAATCGTCTTGCTCACCGCTACTAATCGGGCGCAGCATACTGCGCGCTCATGGATGGATCAGACTGATCTCTTTGCCCCAGCTATTTTGTTCCCACTCGGTGCTGACGCGATGGTAGACGGCGGCGGTCTCGTGGGCGATGCGCCGCCAAGCGTAACGCTCGCGCACGAGTTCGAGGGCGCGAGCAGCGCGGGCCTGTGCCCAGAGCGGATGCTGCAAGGTCTGAACGATCGCCCAGGCCAGCGAGTGCGGATCGTTCGGCTCGGCCAGCATACCGGTGTCGTGGGCGTGAACAACCTCGATCAGGCCGCCGGTAGCTGCTGCGACCACGGGCAGCCGGCGGCGAAAGCCTCGAGCACAACGATGCCGAAGGGTTCATAGAGCGACGGAAAGACGACAACATCGGCGATATGGTAGAGCCGGTCGCGGTCGCTGTCGTCGATATAGCCGGTAAAGCGCACCTGCTCGTGAATGTCGAGCGCGATGCTTTGTGTTTTCAGGTTGTCGAGGTAGGCACCGGTGCCAGCGACTACAAGCCGTGCTCGCGCAGCGGCGGCGATCTGGGGCCAGGCTTCGAGCAAAATGTGAACGCCCTTCTCGTAGACGATGCGCCCGACATAAAAAACCATCGCCTCGTTATCCTCGACAAAGCGGCGACGGAAGAGCTGCCGTTCGTGCTGATTGGCGAAGGGCGAGGGCCGCAAATGAACCCCGTTTGGCACCATATCTATTTTATCGAGCGGCGTGGTGAAGTTCTCGCGCAGCTGGCTAACCATAAAATGCGAACAGACGATAGCACGCCAGGCCTCGTAGGTAAGCCGCCATTCAAGTTCATTGATTTGCTGCGACTGCCTGCCGTTGAGGTAGCCGCGCCCACGCCCGCGCTCGGTGGCATGAATAGTAGCAACTAGCGGAACACGCCAGGCATGTTTGAGCGCGATAGCCGCCTCGGCGACCAGCCAATCGTGGGCGTGAATGATGTCGAAGCGCCCGACTTCATCGTGCAGCGCGATGGCTGCGCGCTCGATGGCCATGTTGGTATCGGCGACAAAAGAGAGATAATCCTCATCGTCCTCGTGCGGCGGTGGCACGCGCAGAACGGTGAAGCCGTAGGGGTCATCTTCGCGTGATGCGCCGTCGCGCAGCTGCGGCGTAATCAGGCTGATCGGCAAGCCCTCGGCGACCAGCGCCGGAATGAGTTCGCTGACATGCCGCCCTAGTCCGCCGACGACATAGGGTGGGTACTCCCACGAGAGCTGTAGTATGCGCATAGAAGCCATTACTGGTCGATTATTCCGCAAATTATACCATGTTGCGTTTGCAACGTCGCCTTCAGCGTGGAGTTTGGGGTAGCGAAGCCACTCCAAACATAGTTGCTGTGTGGTTCTTGGCAGCTTTGCGGCCACAAACTTCACACCACCTGCTGCCGGGGGCGCACGCGTAAGTGTTTGCGTGTGCGCCACGCACGTGCTAGCATGGCATTATGCTGTTCTTGCTCTACGGCCCCGACGAATTTATGCGCAGCGAGGTGTTGCACGCGCTGAAAGCGCAGCTGCCGCCCGATCTTGCCGATTTGAACACCAGCACGCTCGACGGGCGCAAGCTGAAGCTCGACGCGCTCGCCACGGCCTGCGAGGCGATGCCTTTTCTGGTCGACAAGCGTATCGTGGTTGTGAGCGATGCGCTTAAGCATACGAAAGCTGGCAAAGAGCGCGACGAGCTGATCGCCTATTTGTTGCGTGTCCCTGCTGGTTGCGATCTGATTTTTGTCGAAAACGACGATGTGGACAAGCGCGGCGCGCTGTTCAACCAGCTGAAAAAGATCGCCGAGGTGCGCGAGTTTCTGCCGCGCGAAGGCGCTGATCTCATGCGCTGGCTGAACGAGCGCGCGAAGCAACTCGGGGTGAAACTTGAGCCAGCTGCGGCGCAGCGCCTGATCGATTATGTTGGCCCGGCCAGCCGTGGGCTGATCAACGAACTGAACAAGCTGGCGAGCTATGTCGGGCGCGGCGGGCGTATTACAGCGGCGGAGGTCGATCTACTGGTGCAGGATGATCAGGAGCAAAATCTTTTCACCTTTATCGACGAGCTAAGCGCGAAGCGGGGCGGGGCGGCGCTGCGCAGCGTGCGCCAGTTGCTCGACGATGGCCAGGCGGCACCGTATGTGCTGTTTATGGTTGCGCGCCAAGTGCGCATCTTGCTGGGCGTGCGTGGCCTCGCCGAGCGGCGCATAAAGCCCGATGCGATCGCCGCCGAGTTGGGGCAGAAGCCTTTTGTGGTGCGTAAAGCGCTCGATCAGGTGCGTAACTTCGGCTCCGGCGAACTCGAAGGCTTACACGATCGTTTACTCGCCCTCGACCACGCCATTAAGACGGGGCGCATTCAATCTGAGGTGGCACTGGAGCTGTTTGTAGCGGAAGCGACGCTGCGGTGAGAATTCAGGAGTCAGGATTCAGAAGTTTGCGCTGGAGCAACGCGGTTAAAACAGGAAGCACTGTGCGACACACAAAGCCGCAGCAGCACGCCTCTGTATCCTGATCACTGAAACGCTGGACGCGGATAAAGCAAGAAGCGCTGTGCGAAGCAAAAAGCTTTATCACAGCGCTTCTGAATGCTGAATTTTCGAAGCTACGCCTGCTGCTGTTGCGCAAGCAGCGCGTTGTATTTTGCCATCAGGCGCGACTTGCGGCGGGCGGCGTTGTTTTTATGAATAATGCCCTTAACGGCGGCTTTGTCCAGGGTGCTGATCGCCTGGCGGATAGCCTCCATTTCGGTGCTGCCAGTATGGATACTGGCCTCGGCCTTGCGGATCATCGTCTTCACGCGCGACTTGTACATCACATTCCGCTGATGGCGGCGCTCGTTCGAGCGGATGCGCTTCTGAGCAGATTTTGTGTTCGCCAAAGTAGTAAACCTCCCGTATAATCTATTTTTAATTTTGCGAGCTGTACGAGCAAAAACCCCCGCTTTTGTGCAACAGCCTCGGCTGCCGCATGCACACTGATGGAAGATTATAGCAGAGGAAAGCCTTCCGTGCAACTAGCTGCATTGCTGCGCCGCGCCCCCGCCGGTACCTTCTTGAACAGCCTGATCGTGATGGGCGGCTTCGTGCTAAGCCGTGTTACCGGCTTATTGCGCGACATTATTGTGTCGGCGCGCTTTGGCACGAGTGCCGATTACGGTGCCTATGTGGCTGCTTTCCGCATCACCGATCTGCTGTATATGGTGATTATCGGTGGGGCATTGGGCAGCGCGTTTATCCCAGTCTTCATCCAGCTCTGGGAGCGCGACGGTAACGCGCGGGCCTGGGAACTGGCGAGCGCAGTGGTGACTTGGGCGCTCGCACTTCTGGTTGGCGCGAGCGTGCTGCTTTTTGTGCTTGCACCCTGGCTCACCCATTGGCTCTATGGCGGTCAGGGCTTCGACGCGCCAGCCCTGCAACTCACGAGCGATCTTACGCGCTTGTTTTTGTTTTCGCCGCTGCTGCTCGGCCTGGGCGGGTTGGCGATGGCGGCGCTCAATGCGCGCGATCGGTTTACACTGCCGGCGCTTGCTCCGACAATCTATAACCTCGGCATTATTTTCGGGGCGCTGTTTTTGACGAGCCTGTTCAACGTGGGGATCTGGGGGCTGGGGTGGGGAGTGGTACTCGGCGCGCTCGGCTATCTGCTTATACAGCTCCCCGGCTTGCGTGCGCTGCAGATGCGCCTGCAGCTGAAGTGGGGGCGCGGCCTGCCGGAACTGGCGTTAGTCGCCCGCCAGATGGGGCCGCGCGTTTTTGGCCAGGCAGCTTCACAGATCAGCCTGCTGATCACGGCAGCGCTGACGGCGCGGCTCGTTCTTGGTGCCGAGAAACTGGCTGCGCTCAATTTTGCCTACCAGGTGATGCTGCTGCCCTACGGTATTTTTGCGCTCAGCCTGAGCACAGTGGCTTTTCCGCGACTGGCGCGGCTCTACAGCGATGGCGCGCTCGACGATCTGGCCGCCGTTGTGCGGCGCACACTTGGCAGCATCCTGTACTTGACGCTGCCCGCCACGGTGGCGCTGATCGTTCTCGGCCAGCTTGTGGTACGGGTGCTCTTCCAGCGTGGAGCCTTCGACGACGAGTCGCTGTTGTTCACCAGCCAGGCGCTGATCGGTTATGCTTCGGCGCTGCCTGCCTTTGCTGCCTCTGAGATCTTGATCCGTACCTTTTTCGCCATGCAGCGCACCCTGATCCCGGTGCTGGTCGGCCTCTTGCAGGTCGCGCTGAACCTGGGCCTGGGCTTACGATTCATGGCCGACGGCGCCGACGTGGGCGAGTTGGCGCTAGCATTCAGTATCGCCAATAACCTTGAGGCGATTGTACTTTTTGTTCTACTCGGTGGCCTGTTGCCTGGTATCTGGCGTTCTGGTGCGTTCTGGTATTCGCTGCTGGTAGCGCTGTGCGCCACACTGCTGCTGGGCATGGCGCTTTTTGGCCTGCGAGTGGCCTCACTCGATTTGCTGCCAGCGCTGGGCCTTGCCGCCGAGTACCAGTGGCAGCGCGACTTGCTGCCGCTGCTTATCTGGCTAGGCGCAGTGGGCTTTGGCGGCGCACTGCTCTACCTCGGCATCACCTGGTTGCTCGGCGCACAGGAGCCGCGCACACTGCTGGCCCGCCTGCGTCGGCAGTCCTGAAGCGCGAGCAGGGGCGCGGCGCAGGATTGACCACTGGGGCGCAGCATGCTGCGCCCTTACGATAGACTGCGTTTTTTAGCCGAGCAAGCGCTCGTAGAGCGCGCGGAAGCCGTTACCAAGTTGGTGATAGCCGAAGCTGGCGACGACTTTTTCGCGCCCATGTTCGCCGAAGCAGCGACGTAATGCTGTATCTTCGCCTAACTCGCGTACACGCGCCGCAAAGCCCGCTACATCGTCGCGCGGCACCAGAAAGCCGTTCAGCCCATCATCGACCACCTCGGGCAGCGCGCTGCTATTAGTGGTTACCACCGGGCGACCGCAGGCTAGCGCCTCGGCGGGCGCGATGCCGAAGCCCTCTAGCCGCGAAGGGAAAAGCAGAATGTCGCAGCTCTGGTAGGCGGCAACTAGCCCGGCGCGGTCGGGCGAACCGATCGGCACCATACGCGGGTGCGGTGGTGCTGTTTCTTTGCCCTGAAAGCCACCGGTGTAGTAGAGCATATAGTCCTCGGGCAGCAGCGCCATGATGTGCGGCAGCAGCTCGAAACCTTTGCGCCGTGTGCGGTTTCCGACAAAGAGCAACCGGATGCGCCCCGGTTCGCTCGGCAGCGGCAAACCATCGTCGCGCCGTATCAGATCAGGGGTTGGCACAAAAACATCGGTGTCAATGCCGTCGAAGATCAGCACGCTATCGGTGCGGCCATAGGTCTGCTCGACCTGACGCTGGGTAAAACGGCTCACGCAGACCACCGCATCTGCGTTCATAATCGACCGGCTATCGTAGCGTGCTTCAACAAAGCGGTAGAAGAGGCGCTGCTGAAAGCTGCTGTAGGGCTGCAGATCGGGGTCGGTGGTGAGATGATGCGCGGTGGTGACGACGGGCCGCCCCTGGCCGAGAAAGGCGAAAGCGACGCGCGAACGGCCTTGTACGATATCGAAGCCCTGCGCCCAGCCAGCGGGCATAGCCTTGGGGATGAGAAAAGGCGCGAAAGTTATAGATCTCGGGCAGGCGCAGCAGTTCGGGGCTAAGCCCAGCGCGGCGCACCGAGCGTGTAATATTTTGAATGCCGAAATCCACACCGCCGCGCCCGATCGGCGAGAGATACAGTGGGCGAATATGCGCTTTAGCGTTCATTCTGCATCGAATCGTGCTGCGCCTAGTGAAGCTAGGGCCGCAGCACAATCAGAAAAAATCCGAGACAAAAGGTTGTAATCCGGCGAACGCCTTGTCCAGCAGATCGAGCGCGCTGCGCTCGGTGACATCGAGCAGGCCGAAGGCGGCGGCGCTGCGGGCGCGCAGGTGGCGGGTGTAGATCTGGGTGAGCACACGCACATCGCAGCGCAGATCGGTGGGTGTATCAGTGGGCAGCCGCGTAGATTGCGCCTGGCCAGCGGCGAATTCGAGCTGGTAGACAGCCCGGTTCTCGATCAGCCAATCGTCGTCGATCGCGATCGTCAGGGCACCGCTCAGCGCGCGTGGGAAGGCATAAGCGCTCAGCGCGCCACAAACATCCACCAGGCGTAACATAAAATACGGCTGTAGCTCGCAGTGCAGCGGGTCGGCGAAAAGTGCGTTTACCGGCGCGTCGGCGGGCGCGTTGAAACGCACCTCCTGAGTTTGCGAATCCTGATCGGCCAGCAAGGCGAAAAGCTGGCCGCGCGCCTCGGGGTCGAGCGCGACTATCTCGCGGCACTCGAGGTATGTCTTTGCGCCCTCGTGGACAAAACGAAAGACCAGGTAGCTGCGCGCGGTGCCGAGCTGGTCGCGCCAGAGGAAGCAGTGGTAGCGCTCGCCGGGCCAGGTACGCAGCACCTCGCGCCGCCACACAGCTCATCGCGCACGATCGGCCGAAGCGCCCGTGCAACGCTCTGCGATACACCGAATCCAGCTCGCCGATCGCCTCGTCGCCGACGCGCTGGAAGCTGCCCGTACCGTGTTGAAAACGGGCGAATAATGCCGGGCTGCCACGATAGCTCCGCCGCTCGAACAGCGTTGCCCAGCCGTAGCGCGCGTAGAACGAGCGCTTGAAGGGGTAGAGCACCGCCAGATGAATGGCGCGCTCGCGCAACTCGTCGCAGGCGTGACGCAGCAGCGCTGCAGTATAGCCGCGCCGCCGCTGCTCGGGCGCAGTGGCTACACTGCCGATGCCAGCGGCAGCCACCTCGCCCTGCCCGGTCTGCAGCTGCAGCGGGATGAGCTGTAATTGCGCGACCAGTTCGTCGCCAAGATAGAGGCCGCGCAGCTGCGCAAGATCCTCGGCGGTATAGCGCTCGCGCGGGTAGCCCTCGCGGAAAGCATAGCTGTCGAGCCGCCAGAAATCCTCGAAGGTGATCGCCGGGATCTGCCGGTAGCGCATTCAGGGTTTCTCCACCAAAATGAAGTAGCTGCCGCAGCGCATCCAGCCAAAAAGCCAGAGGTCGAGCTCCATCAGCAGCGTTACCGCCAGCAAAGCCCAGTAGATCGGACTCGATCGGTGCAGCACACCGCGTATCCGGCGGCGAGCGCGGATCTCGCGCGCTGTTCCATCGGTAGTAGGCGAGGGTTGGGGATGCTTTGCCTTCACGCCCGGCGTTTTTTGCCGGGCCAGCAGCGCCTCGCCAAGCTTCATGAGCACATGCTCAACAAAAGTCGTGAACAGGCTGTTCCAGAACACCACTTTCACCGGGCGCAGGCCCGCGCGCTCAAATGCGGCCAACACATCTTCCCAGGTTTCGAGCGCTTTAAGATGGTCGGACTTGCGGCGCGCCTCGCGCTCGAAGTCGTAGACACCAGCGCGCACGAACCAGCGCCCAATGCGGCGGCTGATGTTGATCAGCGACTGGATGGGCGACATCTCGCGGGTGTTGGAGAAGGCCAGCATACGCCCGCCCGGCCGCAGCGTGCGCGCCGTCTCGGCCAGATATTCGTCGATCACGTCGAGCGGAAAATGCTCAAGAATATCGATCGCAAATGCCTTATCAAAACGATTGTCGGCAAAAGGCAGCGTGCGCGAATCGGCCTTGGCCAGCGCCACCTGGCGCAGCGCCTCGTCGGCAAACAGGGTGGCCGGATCGCTGCCGACCATCAAGCCAACGTAGGGTGCGTTCCAGACGGCGTGTTTCGCCGTGCCGCAGCCGTTGTCGAGCACAACATCGCGCTTGTTGAAGCGCAGCAAGCGGCGCAGTGTGCGGTCGCGTACACCGGCGGCGAGCAGCGGCGGCGCTAAATCACGATAGTCGAGCTCTTCGGCCAGTTCGGCCTCTTCGCTGACATACTTCGAGATATACCCGAAGGCCGTAGCGCGCGGCATCAAGTCGACATAGCCGTCGTGAAAGCCGTAGTGGCTGTGGCAATCGGCACAGTGAATGCCATCATCGAGCACATACAGCTGGCGCGAGCGGCAGGTTGGGCATTGCAACAGCGGGAAAAGCGCGCGGGTGATCATGGATTAATCAGCCACCTCGTCGACGATCCAGCCGCGCACATCGTTAGCGAGCCAAGCATCGTAAGCGAGCAAAAAGGCTCCCTGCATCACGATGCTCAGGCCCATGCCCTGGCGACCGGGCTGCTCCGAGCGCAACAGCGCGAGGCCGCCAAGGATGTAGCCTACATCGAGTCCGGCATTAACCAGCAAGATTACGGCGAAAGTTCTCGGCGGCGCGTAGTGCGTCGGCGTTGTCCAGGTCGCGCTAGCGTAGCGGGCGGCGTTGGCATTGGCGCCGCGCAGCCCGAAAACGGCGATCGCAGCGTCGATCGCGCCCAGCCGCTCATCTGCCAGCCGAACTGCTGCCAGAATGAGCTGCGTGTCAGCACGAAGGGCAGGCCGGCCACGCCGTTGATCAGGCCCCAAGCCAAGAGCACGCGCAGCACACGTTGTTGATAGGCGTAGAAATTTGTGTCCATAGTAAACTCCTTTCGGCCCTATCTTACCCGAAGAAAGGCGAGGGGTAAAGGCGCGTATAATTCGGAGGATTCAGGATTCAGGATTCAGGATTCAGGATTCAGGATTCAGCAGGTCGGGCAGCGGCGTCTGATACCATTGCAGATTACAGATTTTGGATTGCAGATTGTCGCGCACGTCATTTTGACGCGTGAAACGTGATTCGGACGGCTTCGCTATAAACACGGATCACGGAGGCACACCAATGGCATATTCGCAACGACCATTGCGCGATCAGTTCGATCTAACGGCGATGCTCACGCTGGTGCAGCAGCATCCGGAAGAACATCTGCATGTCGTCGATCTGCCCTACCGTCTCTGTTCCTGGGCCTTCGACGTGCCAGAGAACAGCGCGCTCTGGCACGACGCCGACGGGCGCTTGCTCGCCTGGGCGGTGTTGCAGTCGCCGTTCTGGGCTTTTGACTATGCGGCGGTGCCTGATGCGCCCTTCGTCTTGCTCGAAACGATCTTTGACTGGGCCGAGCGACGTATGCACGCGCTGCAAGGAACAAGCTACGCCCGACCGATGTGGTTTCTCAGCGCTTTTGCCGGTCATAGGCACGAAGCGCTCTTCGCGCAGTTTGGCTGGGCGTCACAGGCCAATGTCGGCGAGAACTCGTGGACGAAGGTGATGTTTGAGCAGAATTTTAGGATTCAGGATTCAGCAGGTGCGGCAAGCTCCGTGTCTTCTGCGGTTGAGCAGCTGCCGCTGGGCTTCAGTGTCAGGCCGTTGGCTGGTGAAAACGAGGTTGCCGCGTATGTCGCGTTGCATCGTGCTGTCTTTCAGAGCGAGAGCATGACGGAAGACTGGCGGCGGCGCACACTCGCACACCCTGATTATGAGCGCGATATCGATCTTGTCCTGGTCGATGGCGAGGGGCAACTGAGGCAGTTTTCTGTATCGGCTGGTTCACGGCGCAGGGGGCCGAACCAGTTGCCTGCTGGGCAGATCGAGCCCTTCGGCATCCGCGAGGATCTGCGGCGCACTGGCCTGGGCCGCGCCCTGCTTGTTGAATGTCTGCGCCGTATGCAGGTGCTCGGCGTGGCTTCAGTTTTTGTCGAGACCGACAACTACCGCGACGCGGCCTACCAGTTCTATCAGGCGCTTGGCTTTCACGTGGCGCGCGACGTGCTTGTCTATCGCCGGGATAGTGTCTAGCGCGATTGCAGATTGCAGATTGCAAAGCGGAACCTTAGCGAGCAACGCTCATAGAGCGTGAAGGTGGTGCGTCGAAGCTCCTGACTCCTGACTTCTGACTCCTGACTCCTGAATTCGAGCAGTGGTACAATAGCCAGGCGTAATATACTTAAAGATCCTGAATCCTGAATCCTGCCCTGAGAGGAAGGTATGTGGCGTAAGAACGGCAGCCCTGAGTTCGCCGTGATCGGGCTTGGGCGTTTTGGCAAGGCGGTGGCCTCGACACTGATCCAGCGTGGTTTCGCTGTACTCGGGATCGACCGCGACCCTCAGATTGTGCAGGATATGTCGGACGAGATAGACAATGTGGTCGCGCTCGACTCGACCGATGAGGATGCGCTGCATAGCGTCGATATTACTTCATTTGACACGGTTGTTGTTGCTATCGGCACCAATTTCGAGAGCAATTTAATGACGACGGTGGCGCTCAAAAGCCTCGGTGTACGCCGTGTTGTCTGTAAGGCCTTCACCGAGCGCCAGAAAACGATTTTGCTGCGCGTCGGTGCCGACCAGGTGGTGCTGCCCGAGCACGAGGCCGGTGCGCGCCTCGCTTATCGCCTGATCGAGCCTTTGGTGCGCGAACATCTTGATCTCGGCGCAGGCTTCAGTGTCGCTGAGCTTGTTACACCGAAACGTCTCGTCGGCCAGACGCTGGCCGAGAGCAATCTGCGCCAGGGCCACGGTATCAACGTGCTCGCCGTCAAACACGGCGGCACTATGACCGTCAACCCTGCGCCAGAGTACACCTTCGGCCAGAACGATGTGATTGTCGTGATCGGCTCCGATCAGAGTATTGCGTCGTTTTGCGAGATCAGGTAAGGCGACGTATGCTCTTTGTATATACAGTAACCCATGATGACGTGCCAAGAAGTTTGTGTCGTCGTGCGCAGCACACAGCTCTTTTTGCTGCTGGAATCTGCTGCAGACACGCGTTCAGAAGTGGGGTACTAGCCTGGCAAAGGGTTATCCTTTGGAGGTGAGCATTTCCGCTGGCCTGCCGGGGCGCGGCGTCGCTCTTGCCGACCAGCTAAAGTCGCTGGATTGACGAGTGCAGCGCGCCGTTTTATCCACAAACTTCCCGACGCAACGGCACTTGCGGTGCTCGACCTACTTGGCGCATTGCTTGATTCCGAGCAGCTGTAGTATGAAGCGTTTTTCTTTTGTATCGATGCCGTTCGTGCGAGCTGTCGCGCCACTTTTTGAAGCCCAGTGGCGTAGAATTCCAAGTGCCTTGCGCCTGGTGTTAGGCCTGGTGGTGCTAATTATCGTTGGTACGCTGCTGCTGATGCTGCCGACTGCGGGCCAGGGCGACGCGCTGACCTTTGATGAAGCGGTGTTCACGGCGGTGTCGGCGCTGACAGTCACCGGGCTCTCGATCATCACGCCGATAAACGATCTGAGTGTGTTTGGCCAGGTTCTTTTGCTCTGTCTGATTCAGATCGGCGGCGTGGGCTTTATGGTGCTGGCGGTCTTTGTCTTGCGCCTGCTCGGGCGGCGCGTCTCCGTCTACGATCGGCTGACGCTCAGCGACTCGCTGGGTTTGATGAGTCCGGCGGCGATTTTGAAGGTCTCGCAGCGCATGATCTTGGTAGTGCTAGCGCTCGAGGCGCTCGGTGCATTCGCGCTGTGGCTGCACTGGCGACAAGATCCGCGCCTCTCAGCCGAGCAAGCGCTCTTCTTCGCGCTGTTTCACGCTGTTTCGGCCTTCTGCAACGCTGGCTTCGACCTGTTCACTGGTTTGCCTGGCTACCCCGAAGGCCTGCCGCGCGATAATTTGACGCTCAGCATCCTCGGTGCCTTGATCGTCGTTGGCGGCCTGGGCATCCCAGTGCTCACCGATCTGCTGACCTACCCGGTGTATCGGCGCATCTCGTTGCACACGCGGCTGACTCTGTTGGCTGTGCTGACGCTGATAGTGATCGGTGGCGTGGGCATTTTTCTCGCCGAGAGCCGCGTCGGCAGTGTGCTCGCCGATCGTCCGCTGGGCGAGCGCCTGATCAAGAGTTTCTTCCAATCGATCTCGGCGCGCACCGCTGGGTTTGCCGGTGTGGCCGATTTCGCCGCGCTCACGCCGGCCACGCAGGTGCTGATGACGGCACTGATGTTTATCGGCTGTGCGCCAGCATCGATGGGTGGCGGCATCACCACCGGCACAGCTGTAACGCTCGTGCTCGGCATATGGGCTTTTGCGCGCGGCGAGGAGGTGGCTGTGTTTGGTCGCCGCACCCTGGCAGTTGGCACAGTGCGCAAGGCTGCGGTGATTCTGACGATCGCGCTGCTGACAGTAACACTGGCGTCGTGGCTTATTCTGATGACACACGACACCACGATGGAAAAGGCGGTCTTCGAAGTTGTCTCGGCCTTCGCCACCTGCGGGCTCACATTGAACTTCACCACCGAGCTCAACGCGTTTGGGCGTTTCATCATTATGCTGATGATGTTCTGGGGCCGTCTGGGCGCCTTGACGATCGTCGTCGCGGTTGCCCGGCAAGCGCGCCCTGTGCAGCGGCTGGTGAAATACCCTGAGGAACAGATACTCATCGGGTGAGGCCGTGGTGCAGGTGGTGGAGCGTCGAGCGCGCGCGACCCCTATGTCACTGTGTAGCGCACCGTGCCTCTATGCAAGAGCAGCGATCACCTGCTGCGCCAGCGCGATCACCTCAGCTTGGCTGAGGCGCTGGCCTGTGTGCCAGGCTTCATCGTAGGCCGCTGCCCGAGGGGTCGGGCACGGGCGAGGTCAGCATCGCCTTTGCCGAGTCGCTCGACATCGCCACGCTCGCTGGTGCATTGACGTTACGTGACGCGGCTGGTAATGCCGCGCCGGTCATTTGCCAAGGCAGCGCTTCATCCATACAATGAGGTACGTTACGTGAGAAGGAACGTGTTGATGACAGCGGCGACAAAGCCGCCGTCATCAACACTGTTTATTTGCCCGCCCGCCGGGCGCATGAAAGGGCGTACCCATGGCTGATACAGTGTACGACGTCGTGATCATCGGGTCGGGGCCAGGCGGCTATGTCGCGGCAGTACGCGCCGGGCAGCTAGGGCTCAAGACGGCCATTGTCGAGGCGGGCGCGCTCGGCGGCGTCTGTCTGAACGTCGGCTGCATCCCCACCAAAGCATTGCTGCACAGCGCCGATCTGCTGGAAGAAGTGCGCGAGGGCAAGCGTTTCGGCGTGATTGCACCCGAGGTCAGCTTCGATCTCGGCGCGGCGATGGGTCACAAGAATAGCGTGATCAAGGCGAGCACAGATGGTGTAGCCTTCCTGATGAAAAAGAATAAAAGCCGATGTCATCGCCGGGCGCGCCACGCTCGTCGGGCGCGGCCAGGTGAAAGTAGCGCTCAACAGCGGTGGCGAGCAGATGCTGACCGGCAAAAGCATCATCGTCGCCACCGGCGGGCGCCCGCGCCCGCTGCCAGGCACCGAGTTCGACGGCAAGCGCATTTTGTCGTCTACCGATATGCTGAGCCTGAATGAAGTACCGCAGAGCTTGATGACGATCGGCGCGGGTGCCATCGGTATTGAGTTCGCCTCCATGTTCAAATCCTACGGCTCCGATGTCACCGTGGTCGAGGCGCTGCCGCGCATCGTGCCCAACGAAGACGAAGAGGTTAGCACTGAGCTGTCCAAGGCCTTCCAGCGCCGTGGCATCAAGACGCTGGCCGGTGCCAAGGTGCAGAGCATCGATCCGGGTGAGGAGCGCGTGGTCGTCACGATCTCCGACAGTGCCGGCAAGACGGAGCAGATCGCGGTGGAGAAGCTGCTGGTGGCGATCGGCATCCAGCCTAACACCAAGGGCATCGGCCTGGAGGAACTGGGCGTGGAGATGGACCAGCGCGGCTTTGTTAAGGTCGACGGCATGATGCGGACGAATGTCGAGGGTGTATACGCCATCGGCGATTGCACTGTGCAGGTGCCGTGGCTGGCGCACAAGGCCAGCGCCGAGGGCGAGGTGGCGATCGAGCACATGGCAGGCAAGCATGTGCATGCGATCGACTATGGCAAGATTCCGGCATGCACTTACTGCAACCCGGAGATCGCCAGCGTCGGCCTGAGCGAGGCCAAGGCCAAAGAGCGCGGTTATGAGGTGAAGGTCGGCAAGTTCCCCTTCTCGGCCAACGGCAAGGCGCGCGTTTTGGGCCAGAACCGCTTCGGCTTTGTCAAGATCGTCGCCGACAAGCAGTACGACGAAATTCTCGGCATGCACCTGATCGGCCCGCGCGTTACCGAGCTGATCAGCGAAGGCGGTTTAGCGCTCAGCCACGAGGCCACCTCCGAGAGTTTGCTGCAAACCATTCACGCCCACCCGACGCTCTACGAAGCCATCGGCGAGGCAGCGCACGCGCTGGCGAATGGAGTGGCGATCCATATTTAGATAGTGTGGGCGGCTATTTGGCGGCAAAGCCGCCAAATAGCCGCCCACTTCTCTTTCTAAATTGTCTTTTATTCCGCCTCCGCGCGTAGCGTCTCCCAGAGTTGGACTACGTGCTCGTGTTCGGTGGGTGTGGCCCCAATCGAGACGCGCACCATCCAGCGCCCGTTCAACATGGCCGGTGTGATGTAGGCGGCACCCCGAGGTGTTTACCCGCCCGGCCCATTCCAGCGTGAAACGATCCAGCTCTTCGCCGCTCAGTCCTTCCGGCTCGTAACGCATACAGACAGTCTGCAAGGGCACCGGGGCTAACCGCACCCAGCCGCTGGTGTCGTCTACCTGTTGCGCCAGCCATTGCGCATTTGCCACGTCGCGCCGCACGCGCTGGCGCAGTGTTTCGGCCCCGTGCGCGCGCAGCAATGTCCACAGCTTCATCGCGCGCATGCGCCGCCCCAGTGGGATGCCCCAATCGCGCAAATTTTTGACTTTGCTGTCAGCGCTGGTCTGCAAGTAGCTCGGGTTAGTCGACATAACCCTGATCAGGTGTTCGGGGTCGCGCACATAGTAGAGTGAGCAGTCGAAGGCCGCGCCGAGCCATTTATGCGGGTTAAAGACCAACGAGTCAGCGCGCTCGATGCCCTGCCACATCCAGCGATACTCGGGCACAATCATCGCCGAGCCGGCCATCGCGCCGTCGACGTGCAGCCAGAGCCCGTACTCGGCGGCGAGGTTGGCCAGCGCATCGATCGGGTCGAGTGCGGTGGTGGCGGTGGTGCCGGTGGTGGCGACGATTGCGCAGGGGCGACGACCTAGTTCGCTGTCGGTGACGATCGCCTCGGCCAGACGCTGCGATGCTGAGCGCGTGCTGTTCGTCGGTAGCGATGGCACGCACGTTCTCGCGCCCGAAGCCAGCTAATAGTGCGGCTTTCTCCACCGAGCTATGGCTCTGCGATGAGGTATAGACAACGAGTGGCTGTGCTTCGGCCTGCAATCCACCACGGCTGATGCTGTAGCTGCTGCTGCGCTCAC